>NZ_JBJKTM010000025.1:0-22043 GCF_046580785.1 Latilactobacillus sp. VITA-14 | reverse complement strand
AAGGTTTCGATTTTAATTCGTTCGGAATAGGTTATACTAGACAAAAGATCAGCTCCTAAAAGATGGGTTTGTGGTAAACACCATTTTAAAGGAAGCTGATCTTTTTTGTCCGAACAGCGTTCGGATTAATTTTACAATCTACCAAATGCATTTCATTTAATCATCTCTGGGGGCTTTTTTGCATGCCTGAAATTTAATGTTTAAAGGGATGTTCATGGGTACAAATACTGATATATAGGCATTGTTGTGAAAATATTCTACCAATGTTAATTATAAAAAGATTAAAATTAGATGATGAAAATTGCGGATAAAATGAAGCTCCAGCGCGACCATTTTGATGACATGGAACCGAATACAAATATCGGCATTAAAGAAGTTTACACATGTTGCGTAATCATAGATAGGGATTATCTCTTTAAAAGATTTAACAGATTCGTTTTAAAACAACTTGTACACAATTTAATAGCTTATCAGAATGAAAAAACATTAAGTCCAATTGGTGATTAATTGATTGAATCTTTGATATCCCAATTGATAACTAGACCGTACCAAAGGTGTAGTGATGAATGGAAAAATAGAAAAATCATATGGAGGTAGACGATGGATAGAAGAAAATTAGCGCTGGGTGCAACAATGCTGACCATGTTATTGACGTTTATCTGTATCAATAGTGGTCGTACTCAAGCAGCGATACCCGCCCATATTCCAATCGATGGCATCTTTAAACCCTCCATTGGGGTAGATAGTTCCGTTCAAGCAGGTGGAATTGTGCAAGTGACACCAGATAGCCAGAACAAGAAGGGGGCAATTTGGTCGGAAGAGCAGTATAAGATTGATTTGACACATAATTTTACAAGTTTAATGTATGTCAATTTAGGGGACAAAAAAGCGCAATCGGTTGACGGGATGGCCTTTGCAATGATGAATGACCCAGACAAGGTTAAGAATTGGCAGCAAGTGACCGGTGTCGCCCTTGGTGTTTGGCGGAATCCATTTTCTTGGGTAAAAGATAACTCAGCAATCGCCAAGTCATTTGCCGTTGAATTCGATACGTACCATAATGGCAATGATTTTGACGGTTTGCTACCCAATGATGGCCCAGATAGAGGCCATGTTGCTTATAATTTTCCAGGACAAGATAGTGCATATCAGCGTTTACCAAGTCGCTTGTACGCGCTAAACCATCTACAACTTCAAAAACCGCAAAATGGTGATTATTTATCATTAGTAACATTAGGCCATATCGTGATGGCACCAAGTGTACAGGCTGCGACAACATCGAATGAAACAACTACGAGAAAAATTGCACTAGAAGCAGGGGACACAACAACGACTAACCCACTAATTGTGCCAGGGACAGATGGAAACGGAAACGGACCAACTGGCGCAACAGGGGATATCACGATTGATAATTTAATACCACTTGATTTTGGTAAGGTGAAACTGACTGGTGGCGCGCAAAACGTTAAGAATATCGTTAAAGATCCTAACGTACAAGTCACCGATAAACGGGGAACTGGCGCTGGCTGGAATATTACCGTTAAAAGTTCAGAATTTAAAGACACAACGGATTCAACGGATTCAACGCATATCTTAAAAGGCGCACAGATTAATTTTCCAGTCGGTAAAGTAGTCGCTAGTGATTCAACGAATACTGCTGCACCAACAGCCAAAGCGATTACTGTTCCTGCTGATGAGTTGGATAATGCGCAAATCTTGATGAGTGCTGATAAAGATAAAGGGATGGGAACATGGGCAGATGTGATGACAACTGACGGCATTACACTGGATATCGCTGGTGGCGCTTATGCTGGCAGCTATAATGCTGATTTGACCTGGACACTTGGGGATACACCGCTTCAATTAGCTGGCAGCAGCCGCTAAATTTGAAAGAGGCAAGTGTTAAGTCGTTACTGCAACGGACTAAATTTTAATCGATGTGCAAAGTGATTAAAGAGAGGGACTTCAAAAATGAAATGGATGCATATTTTACAAAGAATCAGCGTCGTCATCTTAATGGGCGGCATCGCGTTGTGGTTGAATACAACGACCGTCCAAGCGGCTGATCAGAGTATGAATTACCAAGTTAAAGCGAATTTACCCAGCAGTCAAAACAATCAAAGTGTAACGTATTTTGATTTAAGGCTGGCACCTAATCAGGAAGAGACGATTAGTATCACGGTGCAAAATAAGGATAACCAAGCGCATATCTTTAACATCAGTCCGAATACGGCGGTGACTAATCAAAACGGGGTCGTTGATTATAGCCAGTCAAAGAAAAAAGCGGATGAAACGGCGCCTGCTAATATTGCCTCACTGATTACGGGGGATAAAAAAGTAACGGTGCCGGCTCACAGTAGCAAGGACGCCATTTTCAAAATTAAAATGCCTGCTAAGAAGTTCCATTGTACTTTATTAGGTGGTTTTAATATTGTTCGTGAAGGGCAGCCTACCGTTAAAAAGCAAAAGAATCGCGTGACATTGCGTAACCAATTCGCTTATGTAATCGGTCTGAAAGTGACCGAAAGTGATGCCATTATTGCGCCAAATCTGAAACTGAATCACATCAAAGCGGGGCTCGTTAACTATCGGACAGCAATTACGGCTAATTTACAGAATACAAAGGCTGTTATGATCAGAGGCTTGAAAGTTGATGCGGTGGTTACCAAGTTAGGCTCTGATCAAGTGCTTCACCGGACAGTCAAATCAGACATTGCGATGGCACCGAATTCGAACTTTGAGTACGCCATCAACTGGGATAATGAAGCGCTGAAGCCGGGCAAATAAATGCTTAAGCTAACCGCCACTGATAAGTCGGGCGGTTAGTGGTATTTTACGAGTCGGTTTAATATTACAGAGCAAAAAGCCCATCAAGCTAATGACCAAGCCGTTGATTTACAAAAAACAACCATTAACTGGTGGTATATCATGCGGTGGCATATTCCTGGTGCTCTTAGTTGGGTATATTATTTTTCTAAAACGACAAGCGAAAAAAGCCTGATTCAATGAAGTCCCAATCCTGAGCGCGTCATCGATTAGAATGGATTCGAAAATAATCCCTTGATAATGAATAGATGGAAGTATTATCTCTATTCACTACCAAGGGATTTTTATATGTGCTGCGTTATTAGTTGTTCGGTTAATTAGGTTTAAAAAAGAGGGAATGGATTTTATATCACGTTATTTACGAATGATATTCATAAACAGTGGTTTTTTGATGCCATTTCACGTATAATAAATTAAAAACAAATTAGAGATGAGGCAAGAATATTGATTTCGACTGAAACGACACTAGCTGGGTACCACTTTGATAACTGTTTCATGAACGCGGCGGGGGTTTATTGTTATGATGCTGCTGAGTTAAATCAAGTGCAGGCTTCAATGGCAGGGACTTTCGTGACCAAGAGTGCCACCGTTATGCCCCGCTCTGGAAATCCAGAACCACGTTATCAACCAACGCGTTTAGGCAGTATCAATTCAATGGGCTTGCCGAATGAAGGCCTACCTTATTATTTAGACTATGTGAGTCAACAGCAAAAGGCAGTGCCAGACAAGACATACTTTCAATCGATTACGGGATTTAATATTGAAGAAGACGAGCAACTGTTGGCACAGATTAGTGCTTCTGATTTTAAAGGTGTGGTGGAATTGAACTTATCTTGTCCGAACGTACCGGGGAAGCCGCAAACGGGCTATGATTTTGAAATGGTGGAACGAATTCTAACGCGAGTTTTTACGGTTTATCACGGTCCATTAGGCGTTAAATTACCGCCGTACTTTGATATCGTGCATTTTGATCAGATGGCGGCGATTTTGAATCAATTTCCATTAGCGTTTGTCAATTCGGTGAATAGCATTGGAAATGGCTTGAAAATTGATGTGGCAACTGAACGGGTTGTGATTAAACCTAAGCATGGTTTCGGTGGCATCGGTGGCGATTATATCAAACCAACCGCCTTAGCGAATGTCCATGCCTTCTATCAGCGTTTGAATCCAGCCATTCAAATTATTGGGACTGGTGGGATTAAATCTGGTCAAGATGCATTTGAACATATTTTATGTGGGGCTAGCATGGTCCAAGTTGGGACAGCGCTTCAAAAAGAAGGCCCCATTATTTTTGAACGTTTAACGCGCGAATTACAGACAAGCATGGCTCAAAAAGGTTATACTAAACTGTCTGACTTTAGAGGCAAATTACAATATTTAGATTAGTTGAAATGAGGATTTACAATGCAGTATCGTTATTTATTTTTTGACATGGACAATACTTTATTCGATTTTGATGCGGATGAAGATCAAGCTTTGGCCCAATTATTCAAAGATCAAGGGGTTCAATTGACCCCAACAATTAAGACAACTTATCAGACCTTTAATCAAAACTTGTGGCGGCAGTATGAAGAAGGTACGTTAACCCGGGAAATATTATTGAACACACGCTTTGCAACCTTCTTTAAAGAACAGTTTAATCAGGAAGTTGATGGACCAAGATTGTCCCAAAATTATTTAGACAACTTGGCATTAGGCCATGATTTAATGCCACAAGCAGAAGCTCTGTTAAAGGCGTTAAAAGCAGCTAACATTAAGCTATATGTCACAACCAACGGGGTTGCCAACACGCAATATCGGCGGTTACAAGATTCAGGATTAATCACATATTTCGATGCCGTTTTTGTTTCGGAAGAGTTGGGATATCAAAAACCAGATCCACGGTATTTCCAAAGTGTCTTCCAACAATTAGAGGGGATCTCACAAGCAGAAGCTTTGATTGTCGGTGATTCACTTACTTCAGATGTGCAAGGTGGGCAGAACGTGGGTGTCGCCACAGCGTGGTATAACCCGAACCAGCTAGCAAATCAAATGACAGACATACAGCCAACACACGAAATTGAACACTTAATGGACTTATTGGCAATTTAAAAGCCGATTTGCGGCATTCAAGAGGAGTGGATAAAACATGAAAAAGCAACGATATTTTAGAATTAGCCTAGGTTGGCGAATCTTAATTGGAATCGGCCTAGGGTTAGTGGTTGGTCGGTTTTTCTACCATAATCAAACCGCTATCTCAATCTTACAATCAATTGGAACCTTGTTCATCAATTTAATTAAGATGATTGTGTTACCAATTGTTGTTTCCTGTTTGGTCGTTGGGATTGCCAAGATGGGTGATATCAAAAAACTTGGCCGAATTGGTGGTAAGACGTTATTGTATTTCGAAGTGATGACGACCTTCGCAATTATTCTCGGATTAGCTGTCGGCAATATTGCTAAACCAGGAGCGCTGATTGACATTCATAGTTTGGCACATGGCTCAATTAGTCAGTACACAGCAGCCGCTAAGACCGCTGGAAATCATGGCTTGGGTGATATCATCATGGATATCGTGCCAACGAATTTCTTTGCGGCCTTGGGGTCTGGTGAAATGATTCCAGTCATCTTCTTTACGGTCATGTTCGGTTTAGGGTTGGCGACCTTTGGTAAAAAGGCAACCCCGCTCATCGATGCTTTTGAAATGATTTCAGAGGTTATGTTCAAGATGACAAACTGGATTATGCAGTTAGCACCAATCGGGGTGTTTGCATTAATCGGGGTTACAATTGCCCAATTCGGATTTGAAGCTTTGAAACCATTGCTCTATTTCATCATCGTTTGTTACGCAACGATGGCATTTTTCGTGGTTGTTGTGGCTGGGTTGGTCGCGCGGATTTGGCACATCAATATCTTTGAAATCTTGAAAGTTTTCAAAGAAGAATTGGTGCTAGCCTTTTCAACGGCGAGTTCAGAAGCAGCGTTACCCAAAGTAATGGAAAAAGTGCAAAATTACGGTGTTAGTCAAGGGATTGCTTCTTTTGTCATCCCGACGGGTTATTCATTTAACTTGGACGGTTCGGCAATCTACCAATCGCTAGCGGCGCTGTTTTTGGCGCAAGCCTATCACATTCATTTAAGCCTCACCCAACAAATTACGCTATTGGTGGTCTTGATGATTACCTCTAAAGGGATGGCTGGGGTCCCTGGTGCTTCATTCGTTGTCTTATTAGCAACAATCACCACAATCGGCGTTCCGGCTGCTGGTGTCGCCTTCATTGCGGGGATTGATCGGATTGTGGATATGGGACGAACTGCCGTTAACGTAATGGGAAACTCATTAGCAGCAGTCATTATTGCCAAGTCAGAGAACGAATTTGATGAACAAAAATATCAACAATATATGAGTGGCAATGAACTTAAATAAAGAAAAGACCTTAAATCAATCGATTTAAGGTCTTTTTTGTATAAAAAACGATTTTAGCACACCGCAAACATTAGCGGTATCTAATTATAAAAGCTTAAGTAATGCGACTTTTAGCGCTTTTTTGTCGATTATCTAGACCAATTTCGCAGATAATCTAAAAATGATTAGACAGATTAGAATTTTGTGGTAAAATTAATTCAGTAAAGCGTTTTAAAAAATAAAAACGTGGAACTGTTAACTCAGTCAATAATGTTTAAGCCATTATTTTTTTATATTAATTGATAGCGTTTTATTGATGAGTATGACAACTATTTTTATTAAGGAGGTTTTTGTGAATGGTTGGAATCGTTATTGCAAGTCACGGGGAGTTTGCTAAAGGAATCATGCAATCTGGCTCAATGATTTTTGGCGAACAAGAAAAAGTACAAGCTGTTACTTTTATGCCAAATGAAGGACCAGATGATTTGAAAGCGCATTTAGAAGCTGCCGTTGCAACGTTTGATGCAGATGATGACGTCTTATTCTTAGTTGATCTTTGGGGAGGTTCACCATTTAATCAAGCTAATGGGTTGTTCGAAGCACATAAAGATAAGTGGGCAATCGTTACAGGATTAAACTTACCAATGTTGATTGAAGCTTACGCATCTCGTTTATCTATGACATCTGCTCATGAAATCGCAGCACATATCATTGATGAAGCTAAAGCAGGGGTACGGGTTAAACCTGAAGAACTACAACCAGAAGAAGCACCTAAGGCAGAAGCCGCACAAACGACTTCAAACTCAGGTACACCTGGTAAGTTCAAATATGTCTTGGCACGAATTGATTCACGTTTATTACATGGTCAAGTTGCAACGACATGGTCGAAGACAACTAACCCAACACGGATTATCGTTGTTTCAGATAACGTTGCTAAAGATGAATTACGGACAAACTTAATTAAACAAGCTGCTCCTAGTGGCATCAAAGCACACGTCGTGCCAGTTGATCAAATGATTAAATTGGCAAAAGATGACCAACACTTTGGTAAGGAACGTGCTTTGTTATTATTTGAATCACCACAAGATGCACTTAGAGCAGTTGAAGGTGGCGTTCCATTAGAAACAATTAACGTTGGTTCAATGGCGCACTCAACTGGTAAAGTGCAACCAAATACTGTTTTGGCTTTTGACCAAGATGATATTGATACCTTTGAAAAACTAAAAGCTAAGGGCATCAAGTTCGATGTTCGTAAAGTGCCAAGTGACTCAAACGGTAATATGGATAGTATCCTTAAAAAAGCACAAGCAGAACTAGACAAACAAAATAACAAATAACATCAGAAGAAATTGGAGGATTAATAATCATGGATTTGAATTTCATTCAAGTGATTTTGGTCATTTTTATCGCATTTCTAGCTGGTATGGAAGGTATCTTAGATCAATTCCATTTCCATCAGCCAGTTATTGCTTGTACACTAATCGGTCTTGTAACCGGTCAATTACTACCTTGTCTTATCTTAGGTGGGACATTACAAATGATCGCCTTAGGTTGGGCTAACGTTGGTGCCGCTGTTGCACCCGATGCTGCTTTGGCATCAATCGCATCTGCAATTATTTTAGTACTTGGTGGCCAAGGAAAAGCCGGCGTTACATCAGCTATCGCTATCGCTGTTCCTCTTGCCGTAGCCGGGTTATTATTAACAATCATCGTACGGACATTAGCAACTGGTATCGTGCACATCATGGATGCTGCTGCTAAAGAAGGTAACTTCCGTAAGATCGAAATGTGGCAATATATCGCTATTATCATGCAAGGTTTACGAATCGCTATTCCTGCAGGCTTAATCTTAGCAATCGGTGCTGGCCCTGTTAAAGAAATGTTGACAGCAATGCCAATCTGGTTAACAGACGGTTTAGCAATCGGTGGTGGGATGGTCGTTGCCGTTGGTTACGCAATGGTTATCAACATGATGGCAACTAAAGAAGTATGGCCATTCTTCGCAATTGGTTTCGTACTTGCTACTATCTCACAATTGACACTTATCGGCCTTGGTGCAATCGGTGTTTCACTTGCCCTATTATACTTAGCCCTTTCAAAACAAGGCGGCTCAGGTAATGGCGGCGGTTCAAATACTGGTGACCCACTTGGCGATATTATCGACAACTACTAAGAAGGAGGCTAACAATTATGGCAGAACAATTAAAATTAACGCGTAAAGATCGTATTTCTGTTTGGCTACGTTCAACTTTCCTTCAAGGTTCTTGGAACTACGAACGTATGCAAAATGGTGGTTGGGCTTACTCATTAATCCCAGCAATTAAGAAATTATACAAAACAAAAGAAGACCGGGCAGCTGCTTTAGTTCGTCACATGGAATTCTTTAATACTCATCCTTATGTTGCTTCACCAATCATCGGGGTAACTTTGGCACTTGAAGAAGAACGTGCTAATGGTGCACCAATTGATGATGTTACAATTCAAGGGGTTAAAGTTGGGATGATGGGACCTTTGGCTGGTATCGGCGATCCCGTATTCTGGTTCACTGTTAAACCAATCATCGGTGCTTTGGCTGCTTCACTTGCTATGAGTGGTAACATTCTTGGCCCAATCATTTACTTTATCGCTTGGAATGCTATCCGGATGTCATTCATGTGGTATACACAAGAATTCGGCTACCGTGCTGGTTCAAAGATTACAGAAGATTTATCTGGTGGTATTTTGCAAGACATCACAAAGGGTGCTTCAATCCTTGGGATGTTCATCTTAGGTTCGTTGGTTAACCGTTGGGTATCTGTCAAGTTTACGCCAGTTGTTTCATCTGTTAAGTTGGACAAAGGCGCATTCATCGACTGGGATAAATTACCTAGCGGTGCTAAGGGCATTCAATCAGCCTTACAACAACAGGCTCAAGGTTTGTCATTGACAAGCAATAAAGTGACAACGTTGCAAGACAACTTGGACAGCTTGATTCCTGGGTTAGCTGCATTAGGATTAACATTATTCTGTATGTGGTTACTTAAGAAGAAAGTCTCACCAATCGTGATTATTCTTGGCTTATTCGTAGTCGGAATTGTCTTCCATCTATTACACTTAATGTAAAAGAGTGCGCAATAAGCTGGGTATCTTCTGAGGATTAGCCTAATCAGGCGAATTACCAACAAAGTCGGTGATTTGGCAAATTTGGTTAACCGCAGGAATATGCCTACTGAAGCACGTTTAGAAAACAAAGGAGGGGCTAGGACAAAGTCAATTTGTCCTAGCCCCTCCTTTTTATAAAAGCGTATAATGAAAGTAAGTTTTTGGAAATGGAGTCGATATTATGGTTCAATCGATTAATACAAAGGTGGACTTAGTGATTAAAGCCACGTCGTTTACAGCACTCTCTGATTATGGACAAATCATGATCGGGGATAGAGGGTTTGAATTTTTCAATGATCGTGACGCACGACAATTTATTCAAATTCCATGGGAAGAAGTTGACTATGTGATTGCATCAGTCATGTTCAAAGGCAAGTGGATTCCCCGCTATGCTATCCAAACAAAGAAAAATGGGACGTATACTTTTGCTTCAAAGGAACCCCAAAAAGTGCTCCGCGCCATTCGCGAGTATGTGCCCGCAGAACGCTTAGTTCAATCACTAGGGGTCTGGGATGTGATTAAGCGTGTGTTTAAACGCAAATCAAATTAACTTCAGGAAGGTGTGACCAATATTGGTCACACCTTTTTTGAATCGAATTGCCTGTGATTTTAATTGGTACCGATTTGAGTGGCGTGCTAGAATATCATATAAGGTTGATTGTTCAACATTTTAAAAAATTAAGTTAAATGAGGTAATGATCATGGGATTTGATGAAGCGATTAATGCAATTAAGGCTGGCAAAAAAGTGGTACGGACTGGCTGGGATGGTCCAGAATTATTTATTTTCCAAGTGGCCGATGGGACATTCGAGGGGCAAGCAATTAGTCCCTACCTATTAATTAAAACAACCGAAACACCAGCATACTCAATGTTCCAACCAACATCGTGTGATGTATTGGCTGATGATTGGCAATTGGTCGACTAATGGGGCATTTTGCAGATTTAGCGACTAAAACCATTTTAATTACCGGGGCGGCATCGGGAATTGGGCGCGCTCAAGTGGCCGCTTTTTTAGCAGAGGGGGCATTGGTGTTAGCACTTGATCGCCAGCCGATTGAAGTCCCTGTTGATAGTCGGTGCATCACAGCGCAGGTTGATGTTTGTGATGAAACGCAATTAACAATGACATTAGCGACTTTGCTGGCAGAATATGGCCCAATCGATGTGGTCTGCAACACGGCAGGCGTGTTGGATGCTTACGCACCAACGCTTGATACCAGTAGTGCGGATTGGGATCGAATTATGGCAACGAATTTAAAAAGTCAATATCTTGTAACAAATGCGATCTTGCCAACAATGGTTGCGCAAAAGCGTGGGGTATTCGTTAATATGGCTTCGATTGCTGGGCTAGTTGCTGGTGGCGGTGGTGCGGCTTATACGGCATCGAAACACGCCATCATTGGCTATACAAAGCAGCTTGATTATGATTACGCCACTAAGGGGATTCGCGCCAACTGTATCGCCCCAGGTGCGATTGAGACGCCGATGAACGCAGCCGATTTTGCGGGGACTGGTGAGATGGCACAAGAAGTTGCCCGTCAGACACCAGCGGGGCGTTGGGCACAACCAACTGAAGTTGCGAGCTTAAGTGTTTACTTGGCGAGTGATGTTGCGGATTACATTCATGGCACCGTCGTTCCAATTGATGGTGGCTGGATTGAAAAATAACGCTGACTAAGGAGATTATGATGGCAAAACAAATTAAATTAAGTCAAACCGTTTATGAATTGGTAACGGCCTATCCTGAAGTGGTGTCGGTGCTTGTTGAAATCGGGCTTGATGGGGTCACGAACCCAGCGCTTTTGAATACTGCGGGGCGTTTTATGACATTGCCTAAAGGAGCTAAGATGAAGCAAATTCCTTTGACGACGATTATCGCTAGTCTAGAAGCACAAGGATTCGAGGTGTTAGCTGATGACTGAGCAACAGTATAGCAGTGCGTACCGCCAAAAACGAATCGTGGAGATCTTAAAAATGCTGCATGAAGGTGGCTCGTTTGAAGAGGCTAAGCGGATTTTTGATGAGTCCTTCTCTGGGGTTGATGTGTCTGAAATTACGTCTGCTGAACGGGAATTGATTGCCAGTGGCTTGAACCCGATGGAGATTCAACATTTGTGTAATGTCCATGCTGCGGTTTTCAAGGGGGCGATTAATTCAAATGGGGCTGAAACGCCGGAACAAGAACAGCCAGGACACCCAGTCGCTGTGATGAAATTAGAAAATTTGGTCATGAACTCGCTCTTAAATGATGAATTACTGCCATGTTTGAAGAAATGGCAGCAGTCAGGGACTGATCAAAATTATCTCGTGCGGATGCAACAAGCGTTAAAAGATTTACAGTTGATCGACCGCCACTATTTACGGAAAGAAAACTTAATTTTTCCGTTGATGGATCAATATGGAATTACTGCACCACCCAAAGTGATGTGGGGTGTGGATGATCAAATTCGGGGGTTGGTGAAGACGGCCTATCAAATGGTAACTGCGGAACCAATTCCGGATAAATATGCAATTGAAGCAGCCGTTGAAAAGATGAGCAAAGAAATTCAAGAAATGATTTTCAAAGAAGAAGAAATCATGATTCCGATGGTTAATGAAGTCTTTACACCAGCTGACTGGGGACTAATTGCTTCTGAAAGCCAACCAATCGGGTATACCTTAATTCCAGACCCATTACCATGGCAACCAAGTGCTGAAGCTATTGCGGCGGCCGAAAAGCGGACCGTGCCGAAGATTGCGCAAGAACTGAATGCGATGGCGCAATCGTTGGCGGATGCGCAAATGACGACCCAAACAACGCCACCAGAACCGGCACCAACTTCGATGGCGGCAGCGGCTAATATTCCGTTTGAAATTCACGGACAACCTGTACCAAAAGCCCCCGCTGAAAAAGATGAAGGAAAACCAGAAATGCCAGATTTTGTGAAGGCAATGTTAGCTGACGAAAAAGAAGCGGCACCAAAAGCGAAGGTTCAAGCACGTCGGGAAGCACCACAACCCCATATCGAAATTGGCGTGGATAACCAAGCTAAAATCGTTCTACCATCTGGGTCGATGAATATCAGCGAATTGACGGCGATTCTCCAAGTACTACCGCTTGATTTAACCTTTGTCGATCAAAACGATATTGTGCGGTGGTTCTCAGATAACGAGCATCGTATTTTTCCAAGAACCCGGGCAGTGATTGGGCGCGCGGTTGTGAACTGCCATCCACCAAAGAGTGTGGATAAGGTTGAGAAAATTTTAGCGGACTTTCATGCAGGGCGAGAAGACAACGCTGATTTTTGGTTGAACTTCCGCGGGATGTTCGTCTATATTCGCTATTTTGCGGTTCGTAATCCACAGGGACAATACTTAGGCTGTTTAGAAGTCAGTCAGGATTTAACGGAACTCCGTGCACTAACAGGCGAAAAACGGTTATAAAAATGCATTAAGAGGAGAAAAGAGATGCAACAAATTATTTTATTACTTGCCGTCGGTGTTTTAGCCGGCGTGTTGGGTTCAATCTTAGGGATTGGTGGCGGGATCATTGTAACCCCCGTATTAACGCTAGCGATTGGCTTAGATATTAAATACGCGATTGGGGCCAGCATTATTGCCGTGATTGCAACAAGTTCTGGTGCAACTATCGCCTATTTGAAAGATGATATGCTCAACTTACGAGTGGCGATGTTCCTAGAAATTGCAACGACCGTCGGGGCGATTATCGGAGCGTTATTGACCGGCATCGTACCAACTGGATTCTTATTCATCTTATTCGGCGCATTCTTGCTATTTTCAACGTACAACATGATTCAAAAATTACGTGGTAAAGTTGCAGAACAACACGTCGGCGCTGGTGAAGATAAGTGGGCCAAGAAGTTGAACTTAAATGGCACTTACTACGATAAGGCCAACCAAGAACAAGTCGACTACGCTGTTGAACAAGTACCAGGCGGCTTTGCCATGATGTTCGGGGCCGGCATTGCTTCTGGCTTGCTCGGTATCGGGAGTGGGGTATTCAAAGTGACCGCCATGGATACGATTATGAAGATGCCATTGAAACCATCAAGTGCCACGAGTAATTTGATGATGGGGGTTACGGCAGCAGCTTCGGCCACTGTTTATTTCTTCAGCGGTGCGATTATTCCCAGCGTTGCTGCACCGTTAGCAATCGGAATTTTGGTAGGTTCCACTGTGGGTTCACGGATTATGCAGTATTTACAACCACGTGTGATTCGCATGATTTTTATCCCCATTTTGTTATACACAGGTTTACAAATGGTGCTTAAAGGATTCGGGGTGCATATTTAATGACAGATAAAAAAGCAGAGATGGCTCAAATTGAACTCGTCATCGGTAAAATTTTACGCATTGGGGTGGCGGTTTCAGCAACGCTGCTCATTATTGGCATGTTACTTGCGATTATTCATGGCGGTACAGGTTATTCAGAATATCAATTTCCAACGACCTTTACCGAAATTTTCAGTGGCATTGCTGCATTTAAGGCTGGCGCTGTGATTATGTTGGGCTTATTCTGCCTCATTTTAACGCCAGTCTTGCGTGTGGTGGTATCAATCTACGCATTTGCTAAAGAAGGGGATTACCTATACGTTTGGATTACGGTTATTGTGTTGGTCATCTTAATCATCGGGATGGCAATTGGTTTTATAAAGAAATAAAGAGTGGTTTATTAGCTCAGTATCTCGCGAGGATTAAAAAAAGGGCCAACGACAAACATGTTTGTCGTTGGCCCTTTTTTTTGTGGTGAATTAAGCTAATCCGCAGAAGATAACCGGGCTTACTGCGCACTCTGATCTGAAACGTGCTCCGTAAGCCATCTTCTTCCGGTTAGCGACATCAGTCAAATCGCCGACTTTGTCGGCAATCCGCCTGATTAAGCTAATCCTCAGGAGATAACCGGGCTTACTGCGCACTCTGATTTAAAACGTGCTCCGCCAGACATCCGCTTCCGGTTAGCTACGTCCCGCAAACAATCGACGTCGTCGCTTATTCACGAGACTAGGCTAATCCTCAGTGTATAACCGCCTGTCATCGTACTCTATTTTGAAACGTGCTCCGTAAGCCATCTTCTTCCGGTTAGCGACATCAGTCAAATCACCGACTTTGTCGGCAATCCGCCTGATTAAGCTAATCCGTAGAAGATAACCGGGCTTACTGCGCACTCTATTCCATTCCTAGTATTCTTTTCTTTTTTTCTTCGAATTCTTCGTTGGTCATTAGGCCGTCGTCGCGCATTTTGAGGTAAGCCATGATAAGATCACCGGTCTTAACATAACTGAGGTCTTCTTCAACGGTTGGTTTTTCGAGATAGTCCGCTAAGGCTGTGTATAACTTGCGCACAGCGAGGTTATCGTCGGGTTCGAAACTGATGACGATTTTTTCGAGGGCGTGGTTGGGTTTTTGGTAGAGAATTTGGAGATGACCATGCCGATAAGTCGCTTCAAAAAAGCGGACCGATTTTAATTTGCTAAACGGAATGTCACGATCCTGGTTTTGTTTCTTCTTAAACAGTCCGGGATAGTGAATTGTTAGGATATTTTCGTCATAGGTTAATTCGAGTTTTTGAGGTTTTTTAATGAGATAAGTTTGCATCGCTTGCTCCTTTAATCATTCTTAAGTAAAAGCACGGTAGTTCTTAATAAATGAAGCCTAAACTTACCTTTATCATAGTAGACAGTGACCCTAAATAGCAAGCTGTTCGTATTGGTTTATGAAATGAGGTGGGATGATGAAATTTTTTATGGGTATTCGCAACGGCCTGTTAGTGGCATTACCGATTTGGTGTTTAATAATCTTCTCAATTACGTATTGGTTACGCTAAAATAAAAAAACGGGCGCCGCACAAAAACTGTGCAGTGCCCGTTTTTTAACGTAAATTGGCTGTTTTTTAGGTCTAAAGACGGTTTTTATGCTAGTATGAATAGATTACAATTAGTGACATTGATTGCATCTAGGCGATGTAATTATTATAATGAAATCAAATGTCCAAAGATAAGGAGGAGGAAACCAATTGAATATTGGAATATTTACGGACACCTACTTTCCACAAGTCAGTGGTGTGGCAACCTCCATTAAAACATTAAAAGAAGCCCTAGAAAAACAAGGGCATTCGGTCTACATATTTACAACGACCGATCCACATGTTGACAAAGATGCAGTCGAACCGAATATTTTCCGGTTTGCTAGTGTCCCGTTTGTCTCATTTACGGATCGGCGAATTGCTGTGCGCGGCTTATTTCACGCTTATCAAGTGGCTAAGGAATTGGATCTCGATATCGTGCATACCCAGACCGAATTTTCGATGGGCTACATCGGGAAGTTTGTCGCTAAAAATTTAAAAATTCCTTGTTTACATACGTATCATACGATGTACGAGGATTATTTACACTATGTTTTAAACGGGAAGTTATTACGGCCATACCATGTTAAGCAAATGACAAAGGCCTTTTTATATCACATGTCAGGCATCGTGGCACCATCAGAGCGGGTTTCTCAAACCTTAAATGGCTATCAAGTGAAGGCCCCCATCCGGATTATTCCGACCGGGGTCGATATTAGTCGCTTTGAGCGCGAAGTGACCCGCGACATACGGGCCGAATTGGGCTTGACGCTAGAACAACCTGTGCTCTTATCATTGAGTCGCGTTGCTTATGAAAAACGGATTGATATCTTAGTTGATGCGTTACCCAAACTAGTCGCCCAAACACCAGATTTAATGTTAGTGATTGTTGGTGAAGGTCCAGCTCGAGAAGATTTAGAAGCTCAGGTTGCCAAGTTAAACATGACCGACCACGTGATTTTCACTGGAATGGTTGATAACGATGAAGTTGCAAATTATTATCATATGGCGAATCTTTTTGTCTCCGCCAGTGACTCTGAATCACAAGGATTAACTTATATTGAAGCGATGGCCGCTGAACTCAAGATTGTCGTCATGACAAGTCCATATGCGGCTGAGTTATTAACTGATCCTTCAATTGGGACGACATTTACGAACGAAGATGAAATGATCCATCAAGTATCGAATTATTTGAATCATCCACATGCATTTGATGATCCAGCACCGCGCCGAAAGAAGTTGCATGCTATTTCGGCGGATTACTTTGCGGAACAGATGATTCATTTCTATAAGCAATCACAGCTATTATATGACGAATTAAAGTTAGACCAAGATGATTTATTGGAATTAGAAGATTTAGATACTAAAAAATAAGTCGCGTTGGCGGAAAACTGTTGATCATTTAATCAACAGTTTTTTCATATCGTTGCTAATAACAAGAAAAAGGGTCGTTTATGAGTAGAACGAATAAGATTGTTTTTGCAGTCATGCTGTTGATTGGGTGTGGGATTTTTGCCTATGAAAGTCGCACGCTGGCGTTGAAACAGCTGTTTATCGATATTAGTCATCTGAAACTTTGGTGGCTGTTGGTCGCCTTATTATGTATGTTAATTTCGTGGTTTTTCGAAGCACTTGTCTTACGCGTCTTTCTAAAAGACCGCACAGAACACTTTTCTTTATACAATGCGCTTCGGATTCCGTTGATTGCACAACTATTCAATGCGATTACACCGTTTTCTTCAGGTGGACAACCGGCACAACTGGTAGCGTTGATGCAATCCCGTGTAGAAGCTGGGCAAGCTAGCTCAGTACTGCTGATGAAGTTTATTGTTTACCAATTCATGGTACTGGTGAATTTCTTATTAAGTATGATGATTGGTTTCTCGCAAGTTTCCAAGCATTTTGGGACGCTGTCGATTTTGATTACTTTCGGATTAATCGTGCATGTGGTTGTGTTAGCCGTATTGTTGCTAATCATGTATTACAATCGATTTACGAAACAGTTAGTGCACTGGTTATTAATTCCGGTGGGCTGGTTCGTCTCCCAAAAACGGGTGACGGAATGGCGGACAATGTTAATGGCCAAAATCGATACCTTTTACGCGGAGAGTCTACACCTTAAACGCGAGAAAAAGAAACTAATCAAGGGCTGTATTTTAACCCTTGGGCAACTTTTTTTCTATTATAGTGTGCCATACTTTGTCTTATTGGCACTTGGCATCCCGCATGTTAATTATTTAGAGGTGATGGTCTTACACATCATGATTGTCATGATTGTCTCGCTCTTTCCAGTTCCAGGCGGTTCTGGTGGGGCAGAATATAGTTTTAAGACGTTATTTGCCACTTTTATCCCGAGTTCAAGTAAACTGGTGTTAGGCATGTTGCTCTGGCGATTGTTTACGTACTATCTCGGGATGTTCATGGGGATTGGGGCGTTAGCAGTTAAACCACGAGTAACTGATAAAAAGTAGGAGGCGTTTTTGATGCAACCAACAATTGGCTTCATTGGAACAGGTGTCATGGGTAGTAGCATGGTCAAGAATTTATTGAAGGCAGACTATCCAGTTGTCGTGTATAACCGGACAAAACAAAAAGCGGATGCAGTTGTGGCACTCGGTGCAACATGGGCTGATTCACCAGCAGCGGTTGTCGCGCAAAGTCAGATTGTGTTATCAATCGTCGGTTATCCGCAAGATGTCGAAGCCATCTATTATGGTGAAGACGGAATTTTTAGTGCTGCACAACCTGGTCAGATTTTGGTGGATATGACGACCAGCACGCCAACATTGGCGCAGAGAATTGCCAAAACAGCAGCTGACAAAGGTCTGCAAGCATTAGATGCGCCTGTTTCTGGTGGCGATATCGGCGCCCAAAACGGGACGTTGACGATTATGGTCGGTGGCGATCAAGCTGCCTATGAAACGGCATTACCCGTTTTTGAAGCAATGGGTAAGACTGTCCATCGCTTCGGTGCTGCCGGGACAGGCCAACATACAAAGATGGCCAATCAAATCATGATTGCTGGCACAATGACCGGAATGACAGAGATGTTAGTGTATGCTAAAGCAGCCGGATTAGAACTAGAAGCGGTTTTAAACACGGTTAATGGTGGGAGTGCTCAGAACTGGAGCCTTGCAAACTATGGTCCACGTATTCTAGCGCAAGACTATACACCAGGCTTTTTCGCAAAACATTTTTTAAAGGATTTAAAGATTGCATTAACGGAATCCGAAAAGATGGGGCTCCATTTACCAGCTACGCTTCAAGCTAAGAAACTCTATGCGCAGCTCGTTAATGATAAACAATTAGGCGACGATGGCACCCAAGCTTTAATTAAATTATGGTGGCCTTCTGCAAAATAATTGGATATAAACGGTGCAGAAGTGCTCTTTTTCTGATAAACTGATAGTTAGTTATTAAAGGAGGCTTCGCCATGCAATCATCACAGTTAGTTGCGATTATCAAACGTCTGGTAGCAATGCAAGAAGATCAAAGCGCTGAGGTTCAAGAAAGACGTTTTGAAAAGGACGGCGATTTAAAAGCAACTGTTAGCTATGATCCTCAAGCTCAAGCATTTGAACTTGAAGACAGCAACACACATCAACAATTCCAATTTGACAATATTGATTTAGTTGCAATGGAACTATACGATTTATTAGCAGACTAGTTAATTAACCATTGAGTATCGAATTACTTGATGGTTTTTTTGCTACTTAAGCAGGTGATAGCCTTGCTCAGTTGCGACTCAGATTATTAAAAATGGTTTAATATTTGGCATTCAATCCGGTTACATATTGCTTTTCATTTCACGGATGTGTAAACTAACTTTCAGATTGTCAACGGCTTTTAAAGCCCAACGACCTTTAACGGAGGCTACTGTATCGATGAAACAAATTGGTCATAAAATTCAATCAGGATTAAGCACACGATGGGGATTCTTCCTTTTCGCAGTTGCGCTATTTTGGCTTAAAACAATTTACGCATATCAAACAAAATTTAACTTAGGCGTCAAAGGTGGCATGCAGGCCTTCTTAATGACGATTAATCCCATTCCAACAACCTTATTGCTATTTGGGATTGCCTTGTTTATTAATGGCCGAAAGTCATACATTACGTTGATTATTATTGATTTAATAACCTCAACTTGGTTATTCTCGAATATTTTGTATTACCGTGAATTTTCAGACTTCTTAACGTTTAACTTAATGAAGGGCTCTGGTGCGGTATCAAATAACTTGGGCAAGAGTATTGCTGGGATTATTGAATATTCTGATTTCCTAGTTTTCGCTGATGTTTTATTGCTAATCATCTTATTGGCTACTAAGTTAGTGAAGATTGATCACCGTGTCTTTATGAAGCGGAATGCATTTGCAATTACTGGGTTAGCTGTTGTGTTATTCGGTGCCAACCTCGGGATTGCAGAAGCAGATCGTTCTGGGTTATTAACCCGGACGTTCGATAACAACTACATCGTTAAGTATCTTGGGATGAATGCATACACTGTCTATGATGGCGTGAAGACGACCAAGAATAATGCGATTAAGGCTAATGCTGATAGTAGTAGTATGAGCAGTGTCTTGAAGTATATGAAGGACAACCGGGTTGCACCCAATGTTGAATACACTGGCGTGGCTAAGGGTAAGAACGTCTTTGTTATCCATTTAGAGAGTTTCCAACAATTTTTAATTGATTATAAGTGGGACGGTCAAGAAGTCACACCAAATATCAATAAGCTATATCACGACCAAAACACCCTCAGTTTCGACAATTTCTTTAACCAAGTTGGTCAAGGTAAGACGGCTGATGCTGAATTAATGCTCGAAAACTCATTGTTCGGGTTACCTGAAGGGGCCGCCATGGTCACTCAAGGGACAACCAATACCTTCCAAGCAGCACCATCAATTCTAGATCAACAAGGTTACACAACCGCTTCATTCCATGGGGATGTGCCAAGTTTCTGGAATCGGGATAATACCTACAAGTCATGGGGCTATGATTACTTCTTCAGTTCTCAATACTTTAAAGAAGGTAAAGGCTACAACGTGGGTTATGGCTTGAAAGATAAGATCTTCATGCAAGACTCAGCCCAATACATTGAACAATTACCACAACCGTTCTATGCTAAATTAATCACCGTGACAAATCACTATCCATACTTATTGGATAAACAAAATCAATCAATTGCTAAGACCGATACTGGTGATGATACAGTTGATGGTTATGTGCAAACCGCTAAGTATTTGGATCAATCAATTGGCGAATTCTTAGCTTGGTTACAAAAGACTGGCTTAGATAAGAATAGTATGCTCGTTCTATATGGCGATCATTATGGGATTTCAGGGAACCATAAGAAGGCTGTTGCGAAGTTATTGAATCAGGATAAATTTACTGATTTTGATAATGCGCAATTCCAAAAAGTACCGTTCATGGTGCATATGGATGGGTTAAAAGGTGGCGTTAACCATACCTATGGTGGTGAAATTGACGTTTTACCAACTTTATTGAACCTATTAGGTGTAAAAAATGACGATACCATCCAATTTGGTTCGGATTTACTTGCGCCTAACCGCAATCAGACGGTTGTCTTTAGAAATGGGGACTTTGTCACACCACAGTATACGAAGGTAGGCAGCACCTATTACGATACGACTAATGGGAAGACGCTGACGAATTTAACGGCAGTGCAGAAGAAGCAATTAACGGCAATCAGTGAACATGTAACGGAAGAATTGTCACTTTCTGACAAGGTAATCACCGGCGATCTACTTCGATTCTATACACCACAAGGATTCGAAAAACCAGATAAGTCTAAGATTAGCTACAAGGTGAAAGATGCTAAAGCTAAGTTGAAAGACAGTAACAATAAAACGAGTGTTATCCAGCAAAATAATGGTAAGTCAACAATGGACCTTTATGAAACGGATGCACCTGAATTGAAGTAAAGTATGTAAAGACGTTACGGGACTCGCGTAACGTCTTTTTTTGAGCAAAGATACTTGTCAGTCTCGTCAAAAAAAGGTACGATTACAGCAATAAGGATATATGATAATGATTATCATTAGCGAAAGGTGGTGGCAAAATGAGTCACATCGTGCAACAAACGTTACGGAAACTCAAAGAACACAACGTACGGATCACGCCACAGCGGCAAGCTGTTTTGGAATTCATGATTGGCACTCATATGCATCCGACTGCAGACGATGTCTATAAGGCGCTAGCAGGGCGCTTTCCGAATATGAGTGTTGCGACAATCTATAATAACTTGCGTCTGTTTACCTCATTAGGGATTATTGAAGAAATGGCTTATGGAGATGCATCCAGTCATTTTGATTTTGCGCAGACCAAGCATTATCACGCTATTTGTGAGAACTGTGGAAAAGTAGTTGATGTTTTTTATCCGGAGTTAGATGATGTAGAAGTGATTGCTGAGAATCTAACGGGGTTTATGGTAACTGGGCACCGAATGGAAGTGCATGGTATCTGTCCAGAATGCCAAGCAAAGCTTGCAAATAACTAAGTTGTTTGAATATTTAAAAAAAAGATGAATTTTATGCAAATTTTACTTGACGATAGATTTAGATGTTGGTATAGTATTCTATGTTGTCAGCGAGAGAAAAGCTCATTGCTAACGAAATAACGGGTCAAACGAGATTGAATAAGTATTCATAAAATATTTATAAAAAACGCTTGACAGTGTTCGTCAGAAATGATATATTAATTAAGCTGTTTCAACACAGTAGATCTTTGAAAACTGAACAAAGTTTCGACAAACCAAATGTGTAGGGTCGCCCTTCGGGGCACAAAACATATTTGCAAAGTCAATTTCGCTAGCAAATAAATTAAGTAAC
>NZ_JBJKTM010000024.1:0-25452 GCF_046580785.1 Latilactobacillus sp. VITA-14 | reverse complement strand
TTTGAGCACATTAGTGCTCAAGATTTAACGACGACGTTACTCCAAATTAACCAGCGACCGCTTAAAATACTCGACTGGCAAACACCGTATCAGGTTATGCTGACAAATTTGTCCAAAAATTCGGATTAAATTTGCAATCTACCTTATATGGTAGATTGTAAAATTAATCTACAATTGAATTTTATTTACCTTATGAAGATGTTCAAAACGCGTTAAAGGAAAGTGCGCAAAACCCCTTTATACGTACAAAGGATGAAGGGGTAGTGGGTAACAATGAGTGTAAATTAAATAAGGCACAAAAAAGGATGCTTAAGGATAAAGAAATATATAATTATTTCAATTTAGAAAATATTCCCAGTTCCATCAAAATGGAGCTAAACAAGATAGTGCATGACATCGATGACTAATACTTAAACACCAAACAGAAAGGGGCTATGAATATATAGGGTCTATAACTATCAAATCGCCCCTCGAAAACATTGAAAGAATAACCCCTAATATCTATAATGTAGATATTGGGGGCTATTTATATGTTTATACAATTTATAGTCCCTTGATAAGGACCCTATTTATATTATTTCTGCTTCAATAATTTTTATATCTTTTTCATAATCTCTTTCTGAATAATTCTGTTCAAATCCCCTTAATAACTCTGAATTTAGTTTCTTAGCTGACATTTCCATTCCAATCATAGTTATACTTCCCGAAGTAACCCCACCAACGACTGGAACAATTTTCGCAATTCCAGAGGCTAGTCCCTTTTTGGTTAGTGTTTTGCCAGCAACTATACTAGTTATTTTTTTTAATAATGGGTACCACAAAGTTTTCATTAAAGGTTTCCCTAATATTTGTTTAGAAGGTAGATTGCAAATTTAATCCGAATTTTTGGACAAATTTGTCAGCATAACCTGATACGGTGTTTGCCAGTCGAGTATTTTAAGCGGTCGCTGGTTAATTTGGAGTAACGTCGTCGTTAAATCTTGAGCACTAATGTGCTCAAAACGAGTCCCTTTAGGATAAAAATAACGTAAATTTCGATTAAAGCGTTCATTACTACCACGTTCAGCTGGAGTATAAGCATGGCAGTAATAGGTCTTAATACCATATTGTGATTCAAGTGATACTAGGCCACTAAACTCAGTGCCACGGTCCACAGTAAAGCTGTGCACCGGACCATTAAAAGTGGTTAGGAACTTAGTTAGTGCTTCATTAACAGTCGCTGTCGTCCGATCTTTTAACCGTTATGCCCAAAGGAACCGTGATTTTCGATCGATTAAAGTTAATAAAACTGCCTTACTATGCCCACGAGGACCAACGACTGTATCTAGTTCAAAATCGCCGATGCGCTTACGTTGATTAATCATCATGGGACGCTGTTCAATTGATCGCCCCAAAGATTGATTATATTTGGATCGTTGGTCAACGTTACGCCGTTGGCGTACGCCATGTTCAGGTAGATCATTCAAGGAGAAACCAATTCTCCCCTGATTTAGCCAATTATAAATAGATTTAGTCGCTAGTTTAAATTCGTGAGCAATCATTCCTGGTGACCAGCTTAGACGTAAATGGTTGAGAATTTTTTGCTTTAACTCATCGCTCAGCTTAGTTTTCCGACCACATCGTGATCGCTTGTATTCGGCATCTGTTTGTGCTAATTCAGCCTGATAAGGTTGACATCGAGATAATTCATAAGAAATTGTTGATGGTGATCGGTTCAGCCGAACACCCATTTGGATATTGGACAGCCCTAGTTCACAAAAGGTTTCGATTTTAATTCGTTCGGAATAGGTTATACTAGACAAAAGATCAGCTCCTAAAAGATGGGTTTGTGGTAAACACCATTTTAAAGGAAGCTGATCTTTTTTGTCCGAACAGCGTTCGGATTAATTTTACAATCTACCATAACGTCTCCATCTTTTCAAAACGACTTAATTCTACGGGCTATAAATAACTTAATTTGCCAGTGTATAACGTTTCAGATTAAGCTACCACTATGTTATAATAACCATATCGAAAGGAGATCAATCTAATGAAATATACGAAAACCAAAGCAGTATTAAATCAACTCGTTGCCGATTTGAGCCAGATGTCAATGATTATCCATCAGACGCATTGGTACATGCGTGGACCGAACTTTTTGAAATTGCACCCCTTGATGGATGAGTTCATGGAAGAAATTGACAGCCAACTCGATGTCATTTCTGAACGGCTGATTGCGCTTGATGGCAGTCCTTACTCGACCTTAAAAGAAATGGCCGAAAACACTAAGATTCAAGACTGGCCTGGCGAATGGGACAAAACAACCCCAGAACGCCTCGCACACTTAGTTGATGGCTATCGTTACTTGGAAGACCTTTACCAACACGGCATTGAAGTATCCGATGTTGAAAAAGACTTCAGTACCCAAGATATTTTCATTGGTCTCAAAACCGCAATTGAGAAGAAAATCTGGATGATTCAGGCAGAGCTTGGGTCGGCGCCGGAAATTGATGAATAAAATAATATTAAAAAATCGGTAGGCTTATGGTAGATTGCAAATTTAATCCGAATTTTTGACAAATTATTCAGCATTACTTGGTAAGATGTTTGCCAGTTGAGTACTTTCAGCGGCCTTTGGTTAATTTATCCTGATAAGGTTGACATCGAGATAATTCATAAGAAATTGTTGACGGTGATCGGTTCAGCCGAACGCCCATTTGGATATTGGACAGCCCTAGTTCACAAAAGGTTTCGATTTTAATTCGTTCGGAATAGGTTATACTAGACAAAAGATCAGCTCCTAAAAGATGGGTTTGTGGTAAACACCATTTTAAAGGAAGCTGATCTTTTTTGTCCGAACAGCGTTCGGATTAATTTTACAATCTACCAAATGCATAAAAGATTTCTGAATTGTATAGAAATAGGGAATGCCTTCCCTTATGATATTTAGTAACCACAGAAAACATCACAGGAGGCATTCCCCATGAATGAACTTACCACAGAAATTATCGCTGCACTAGCCCAAAAGCAAGATTTGGACGAAGTTTTTCGTCACCACCTCGAAATTGCGATTAACCAGCTGCTTCAAACCGAATTGGCAGAGTTTTTGGGTTACGAACGCTACTCATACGCTGGGATTAACACTGGTAATAACCGCAACGGCAGTTATGAGCGCTCGTTTGATACGAAGTACGGCCAACTTAACTTAACCATTCCTCGAGATCGCAATGGCCGGTTTGAAAATCATACCTTGCCAGCCTACGGTCGGCACAGTGATAATTTAGAAACAACGGTCATTCAGTTGTATACCAAGGGAATTACCACTGCTGAAATTGCCGAACTCATTGAGAAAATGTACGGTGCTCACTACTCCAAAGCCACGGTTTCCAACATGACTAAAGCCGTCAATGAACAGGTTCAAGCTTTCCAGCAACGTCGACTGGCTTCACAATATGCGGCCATCTTCTTAGATGCCACTTACTTGCCGTTAAAGCGGGATACCGTTCAAAAAGAAGCCGTTCATATTGCGATTGGCATTCGTCCAGATGGTACGAAAGAAGTGCTGAACTACCAAGTGGCGCCAGCGGAATCGACTGGAATCTGGACTGAACTGCTGGGAACCTTGATCAAGCAAGGCGTTAAAGATGTGCTGTTGTTTGTGGCCGATGGGTTAGTTGGTTTGGATGAAGGCTTGAATCGGCATTTCCCTAAAGCCAAACGACAACGTTGCCTGGTTCATGTTGGGCGGAATCTGATGAACAAAGTTCGCGTAAAAGACCGCAAGGCCGTGATCAGTGACTTTAAACAAGTTCATCGGGCCGCCAACCGTGAAGCAGCCGAACTGAAACTGAATGAGTTCGCCAACAACTGGCATCAGACCTATCCCAAATTAATCAAAGATCTGCTTAAAATGCCGAATTTACTCACTTTCATGGACTTTCCACCAGCTATCCGGCAATCACTATACTCCACTAACCTGATTGAGAACTTTAATAAGCATCTCAAGCGCACCACCCACCACAAAGAACAATTTCCAACGGAAGATTCACTGGATCGCTTCCTGGTTTCTCAGTTTAATGTTTATAACGAGAAGTCTCTGAAGCGGATCCACCGAGGGTTCAAAGGACTCCAGGACACCTTGGAAGCATCATTTATTTAAGTTAGATACATATTATATGTACGAAGGCATTTCATTTACACAAGATTCTTGACGCTACCCAATTTTTTTTGTTATAGTCAAAATAAAGCCAGCGAAAGCGAGGAGGACGTCATGAAACAATACACGAAATTTTTACTGATGATTCTTGTCTCTACAGTTATTATGTATGGGTTAATGTACCTTAATGTGTTCCAATTAGATCATATTTTTCTAAGCCAAACGCGACTGTATATGGCGCTAATTATGGGCGCCACCATGGCCATTGTAATGCTGTTATTCATGTGGTCAATGTACCAGAATAAACGTTTGAACCGCCTGATCCTACTTGGTAGTGCGGTGATATTTGCTGGCTCGCTTTATCTAGTTCGTAGCCAAGCGACCGTGCACGATGCAGCTTGGATGCAAGAAATGATCCCCCATCACTCGACCGCGATTCTAACCAGTGAACGCGCGCAACTCAGGGATCCGGAAGTCAAAGCCCTCGCACAGAAGATCGCTAAAACGCAACGTGAAGAGATCACGGAGATGAAACGATTATTGAAAAAAGTTGCCGATCAATAGCTGATAAAAAATAAGGAAGTTGACCAATCGGGCCAACTTCCTTATTTTTTAGGCTTATTAATCAACCGCAACGATCTGACCAGTCGCGATCGGTAACGTAACGTGTGCATCATAGTGGCCGACCATTCCGGCAACACTTTCTGGCAAGTGCACGTTAGCAGTCACGCCGTGAATATAGATCACGCGTTTTTCAAGGTGTAATTCCGACTCACCAAATGCTTTTTTAAAGTTAGCTTGTAGCTCACTTAATGGGACTTTCTTCTCATAAGTAAAATCACCGTGCTCATCCGCAGTTGGATAGCGGTCATGGGGAATATCCATATGTTCTGGGGCATCGTCAAAAGGTACCATCGTCGTCCCCGAAACGGCTTCAGTCTCCATGAGATCAACAAAACCATCTGCATTCGCATCCTGTGCAGCCGTTGCGATCAACGCCTGCTTACCATCCGGAAAGCCATGAAAATGTTCCCAATGCTGCATATTGGCCGGCGTGTTGTGCATTGTGATCTTAATCGTTAATTCATCATCTGCAATTGCGAACGTCGCTTCGCCATAAGCAGCCGTTCCAATCTTATCCGCATTCAATGGTACAATTTGTGCTGCATAGTGTGTGGTCATCAGCAAAACCTCCTTGTATTACCTGAACAATGATCAATAGCTACGCCGCTAGTATAACACAGTTCAGCGCTTACAAGTACCTGATTAGGCCAAGCAAGCAGTTATAGCATATTCTTAATTATGCTATGTGTAAAGTACCTACGGCGTAAAAATAGCGCAATTCAGCACGTCCTTAAAAGAACGAGTTTCCTTGCGCTTACATAAAAGCGGACAACTTTTATTCGATATCGGGTAGATTGTAAAATTAATCCGAACGCTGTTCGGACAAAAAAGATCAGCTTCCTTTAAAATGGTATTTACCACAAACCCATCTTTTAGGAGCTGATCTTTTGTCTAGTATAACCTATTCCGAACGAATTAAAATCGAAACCTTTTGTGAACTAGGGCTGTCCAATATCCAAATGGGCGTTCGGATTAATTTTACAATCTACCCCATATTTAAGAATATTATGTTGCATATGATCTCTCCCTTAATTTTAGTTCGACTAAAGTGTATTAGCTTTTGGGAGATATAAACTTGACGTCCATCAAGTTTATAAAATAGTTCTAGATACTTAAAATGCTCGTATTGACTAATATAATAATGGAATATACAATAGAAGGCGAGATATTGTGAATTATTAAATTAAAAGGGGTGGCACGGAATGGAAAACCAAGAAAAAATGGCGGCTTCAATGTTGCATAGAATGGTCCGTGAATTTACCGAAAATGAACTAGCACCGCTGGATATGGAAATCGACGCCCAGGGTGATTATCCGCAAGGCTTATTCCAAAAAGTGATCGATAATGGCTTGTTAACAATGACACTACCACGTGAATATGGCGGAGCAGGCATTAGCTATGACAGCGTTGCCAAGGCGATTCACCTGATGGCCATTGGTAATGCCAGCATGGCAGTTACACTGGAAGGCCACTTTAAGACGTTGGAACAGCTCTTAAAGTATGGTGATCAGCGCTTAAAGGATGAGTATCTGACGAGTGCGGCCCATCGAATTTTTGCCTTCTCGCAGACTGAATCGTCTGGGGGCTCAAACCCGCGTGGGATTGCTACGCGGGCTGTGAAGAGTGGCGATGATTGGATCATTACCGGCGATAAAATTATGATCACGAACGGCGGCCTCGCCCAGGTATACTGTGTGTTGGCAAAAACGGAAGATGATCAAATGGCCGTGTTTGTCGTGGATCAGGATATGCCTGGTTTTTCATTTGGAAAGCGTGAAGACTTCATTGGTCTACGCGGGACACCCGTCGGCGAAATTGTGATGGATCATATCAAGGTGCCGGGTTACCACCTACTTGGTCAGATCGGCCAAGGCCTCGAAATCGGCAATAACGCCCACGACGACGCGCGGATCTTGATGGGCGCCGTCCTCACGGGCATTATGGAACACGAATTACAGATTGCGGTCGACTATTCGAAGCAGCGTAAAGCACTCGATACCCCGCTTTATGAATTACAAACCATTCAAGAAAAAATTTCAGAAATCGCGATTGCCCGTCAGAACACGGAGCTACTGTATCAGCATGCGGCACAGTTGAAGATCACGGGACAGTCGTATGCCAAAGTTGCCGCGATGGCAAAATCGTACGGAAGTCGTTCGGCGGTCCGGTGCGGCGATATGGCGCTTCAAGTACTGGCTGGCTACGGGTATAGTCGCGAGTATCCGATCGAGCACCTCATTCGTGATGCGCGGGCCATGGAAATTGCTGAAGGTACGGTAGAACGGATGAGCGGTGAAATTGCACTAAAACAGGTTAATCAGTAAGGGGTGAACAACATGAAAATTGTGGTCTGCATTAAACAGGTACCAAGAAGTGATTCGGTCAAAATCGATCCCAAGACGAACAATATGGTGCGGGATAATGTCGAAGGGGTCATCAATCCATTTGATAAAAATGCGATCGAAGAAGCACTCCGGATTAAAGATCAACTTGGTGGAGAAGTCATTTTGCTGAGCATGGGGCCGGACGGATTCATGAGTTCGCTGCGCGACGGTCTCGCAATGGGGGCTGATCAGGCCATTCTCCTCAGCTCACGGGCCTTTGGGGGCGCCGATACCCTCGCAACCGGCTATCTAATCAGTCAGGCAATTAAAAAAATTGGTGGCGTGGATTTGGTATTGTTGGGACGCCAAGCAGTCGATGCGGATACCGGCCAAGTCGGACCGATCGTGGCCGAGTACTTAAACGTGCCCCAGGTCACCTTTGCTGAAGAACTGCGGTTTGTCGATGAACACACCTTGTACGGCCAACGCTTATTGGATGGCGCAACGCAAAGTGTCCAAGTGACATTGCCAGCCGTTGTAACAGTGCGCAGTGAATTAAACACCCCACGCTACGAAACACCGGTTAACATTCAAACCAGTTTTGAAAAACCAATCGACGTGTGGACGGAACACGATCTCGACTTAGATGCAACACGCATTGGTCAGGCCGGTTCGCCAACCACAGTACAAAAGGTGTACGCACCAAAACGTGAGAGCCGTCAAACGGTTCAACTCAGTGATGACAGTGCAACGGCAGTCAAAGAACTGCTGGCGCGGATTCGAAATTAGCGGGGTGAATAAAATGGCACAATCAATGATTGCAGTTTATGTGCAAACGGACGGTTCGATGGTGGAGCCGACCAGTTTACAACTGATTACCAAGGCCAGAGCAATTGCGAACGGTCAGCGTGTGGTGGCTCTATTGCCGACCAGCGACGCGGACCAAACCGTTGCGACGGTCAAGCAGTACGGTCCCGATGAAATTTTTGTGTTAGCCGACGACCGGTTTGCGGCAGCGACGGACACCGAGATTGCGGATGGCCTCTATCAGGTCGTGAAACAGGTTCAACCTAACAGCATGCTGATTCCAGCAACGGTGGTTGGGCGGTCGGTGGCCCCACGGTTACAGGCAAAACTCCAAACAGGGTTAACGGCGGACTGTTTAGACGTCTACTTTGATGGTGAAACACTGGTTCAAGTGAAGCCAACTTATGGTGATGACATCATGTGTGAAATCATTTGTGCGGATCGCCGGCCACAAATGGCAACGGTCCGGCCCAATGTATTTCAGGCTGAACCAGCGCAAGTTGCTACGCAAGTAACGAACGTGGACTTTGAATTTCATCCAGAAGCACACATTAAGATGGAAAAACCGACACCAATTATCAGTAGTTCGGCCAACATTAGTGATGCCGGTGTGGTGATTGCCTTAGGACGGGGGGCTGATAACCCGCAACTGATCGAAAAAGCGCAGAAATTAGCGGCTCGTCTGGGCGGAATGGTCGGTGTTTCTCGGCCATTAACCGATCACGCAGAATTTGGACATGAAAGCCAAATTGGACAAAGCGGCCAGTCTATTGCACCCGATTTATTGATTAACTTCGGTATCTCGGGGGCCACCCAGTACCTAGTGGGAATCGAAAATGCGAAGACGATTGTTTCGGTAAATACCGATCCGGATGCGCCTATTTTTACCAAATCAGATTATGCGTACGTTGGGGATTCCAATGATTTCATGGATACCCTGTTAAGTAGCACAAGAGTTTAAAAATCAACGCCAGCGACTCTTAGATAGGGATCGTTGGCGTTTTGTTGTGCGAAGAACTTTACACCCTGTCAGTGTGCTCTTATACTAAAAAAATGGACTATTTTTATTCAGTTGGCAAATTACAAGTTTAATCCGAACAAGCCCGGAATCTTTCAATGGCAGTCTGTTGATGATGTATTTTTAATGGTCGTTGATTAATTAGTTCAAGTGCTGCTAGGATCTCATCAGTCGTTACTTGGCTAAAATTGGTCTTTTTCGGGAAGAACCAGCGTAACCGTCTATTAAAATATTCATTGGAACCTCGCTCTCATGGTGAATATGGATGGCAAAAATAAACTTTGATCTGATAATCCTGTTCTAAGGCCTGATAATTGGCAAACTCTTTACCATGATCAACAGTAATGGATTTTACTTGGGGACCGAAGGCCCCCATAAACTTGCCAAAGGCGGTGTTTAGAGCCTTAGCCGTTCTATTAGGGGCTTTGATGGCCCATAGAAGTCGGGTCTTACGTTCTACGAATGTAACCAGACATGATCGTGACTCACTTCGACTAGAAAGCACCGTATCTACTTCCCAATGACCAAAAGCTAACCGTTGATTAACAGTTGTTGGCCGTTGTTCGATGGAAGTTCCACTTGTAAATTTCCCACGATTTTCGCTCACTCGGTGCTGGCGGACATTCCGATTGGGTAGATCAGTCAATTTGAAGGGGAGCCAGCCACGATTAAGCCAATTATAAATTGACGCAGTGCTCAAGTTATAAGCGGCCGCAATGGTTTCTGGTGACCAGGTTAATCGTAAGTGATTGGTAATTAAAGTCGCTAATGCTGCCGTCAGCATCGAACGACGACCGCAATTCCGCCTTTTGCGATCTGCATCTTGCTGAGCTAATTCTGGATCATAAGGTTTAACTCGGTCCAACTCATAGCTAATCGTAGCTTTGGCGACGCCTAAGGCGTCAGCCATTACTTGGTAAGATTTATTCCCCTCATTGACCAGTTGTGCTAGTGCGCCACGTTGAAAACGTGATAAAGTAGATGTACCCAAAGTAATCACTCCCTATATTGGTTGGGGTTCTGTTGCAAAGTTTTAAATCTACTATCAAATAAGGTAGGATAATAGAAAAAGATAGCAGGAGGAATGACGATGAATCATTTTAAAGGAAAGCAATTTCAGCAGGATGTGATTATTGTAGCCGTAGGCTACTATCTTCGTTATAACCTTAGCTATCGTGAAGTTCAAGAAATCTTATATGATCGTGGCATTAACGTTTCTCATACGACGATTTATCGTTGGGTGCAAGAATATGGCAAACTACTCTATCAAATTTGGAAAAAGAAAAATAAAAAATCCTTTTATTCATGGAAAATGGATGAAACGTACATCAAAATTAAAGGAAAATGGCATTATTTGTATCGAGCCATCGATGCAGATGGTTTAACCTTGGATATTTGGTTACGTAAAAAACGGGACACACAAGCAGCCTATGCTTTTCTTAAGCGGTTAGTGAAGCAGTTTGATGAACCGAAGGTTGTAGTCACAGATAAAGCCCCTTCTATTACAAGTGCCTTTAAGAAACTAAAAGAATACGGCTTTTATCAAGGGACAGAACATCGTACCATTAAATACCTGAATAATTTGATTGAACAAGACCATCGTCCAGTAAAGAGACGCAATAAATTCTATCGAAGTTTACGCACTGCCTCTACCACGATTAAAGGCATGGAAGCCATCCGAGGATTATATAAGAAAACCCGAAAAGAAGGCACTCTCTTCGGGTTTTCGGTCTGTACTGAAATCAAGGTATTATTGGGAATCCCAGCTTAAATCATAGATATCGTAAGGGATTTTATTCTTTATTTAAAACTTTGCAACAGAACCAAAGCAATTATTGTGCTCCCTGTTGCTAAATCTGCAAACACGGTATAAGTAAAAGGTGTGAAGCCATTTAAGACGGCTTTATCACCAATCACCAAAGGATCACTATCCTTAGTAACTTGTTGTAAGTGTTCGATTAAAGCTTGACCAGTTAAGTTGCTCTTAACAGCTTGCTTAATCTTGTGTTTCTGTAACCAATGCATAGGTTGCCTCCTTATAGAAACCAATGTGAAATTTGAAAGTCAATTTAAAAAGTGTTTATCCTAACTTTTTATCCTATTGAGTTATCCTAACGGCTCTGGTGCAAAGTTTGCCTGGCAACTTCATTCTAGTATACTGAGTGACAAGAAACGAGGGATTGTGCGCATGAATTACTTTAAAGGACGCCACTTTCAACAGGATATCATTATAGTAGCCGTTGGCTACTATTTTAGGTTCAGTCTCAGCTACCGTGATATCGTTGAATTGCTACGTGATCGCGGGGTTAGTGTGCATCACACCACGGTCATGCGTTGGGTTCATCATTATGGTCCCATCTTTAAGGCTTTATGGCGCCAACATCAAACCTCCCATACCAAAAGTTGGAGGATAGACGAGACTTACATTAACGTCAAAGGTCATTGGACTTATCTGTATCGTGCAATTGATAGCAACGGTCTGACGCTCGACTTCGAACTGCGAAAGCATCGTGATTATGCGGCAGCCTATCACTTTTTGAAACGGCTTTTGACGACCAATGGTCGTCCTGATCGCTTAGTCACCGATCAATATCGAGCAACACTTAAGGCGGTGAAGCACCTGATGAAACAAGACTACTTGAGCAAATCAGCACACCAATGTTCCAAGTATCGAAACAATTTAATCGAACAAGATCATCGATTCATTAAACGACACCGGGTGCGGTCAGCAAGTTTCCAAAGCATCCGAACCGCTAGTGCAACACTCAGCGGCATTGAAGTCATCCATGCATTACGCAAGAAAACCCGACGAGAGCTAAGCCTCATCGGGTTTTCAGCCGTGGACGAATTAAAAGCGATGGTGCCAGCATAACCTACAACACCCTATCAACAACTAGGTAAAAGGCACACTCTCAGACTATTTGCACCAGAGCCGCTAAAATCACTATTTCTAACGCATTGGATGAACACATCATTACCTCGCTGTTGCACGAAGGCGCACCGATCGATAATTTTGGTATCGGTGAAAAGCTCATCACTAGCGCGTCCGCACCGGTTCTAAGTGGCGTCTACAAGCTTGCGGCAACTGAGAGCAATGGTCAGAGCACCCCCAAGATCAAGGTCAGTGCCAGTCGCGAAAAACTAACGATTCTTGGTGATAAGCAAGTCTATCGTCTGTACGAACCAGGAACTCAGCGGGCCTTTGCTGATTTGATTGCACTAGCTACCGAGACGATCGTTGATGCGACCAGCCTAACCGTCGTCACCAGTGACCCACTCAGTGTCGACCGTCAACAGCGACTCACCCATTTTGAAGCCCGGCCCTTACTCGCGCCGGTAGATTTGTCCAACACCACGTCAATTCCGGTTACAACCATTCAGGCAACGACCCAGGCTAAACTTGCCGAGCTCCCACGAACAACCCAGCGGCTCGTCAACCCAGATCTTTACCCGGTCTACATGACGACCACACTCAGCCAGTTACAAACTAGTTTGTTGAATAAAATGACGATACTAGCAGATTAACAAACGAACACGCGTAGCAACGACCAAAGCCACTTCTGTACTTAGCGTTCAAATGACCGCTAAGTACAGAAGTGGCTTTAGTTTATATCAAGTAACAGTTAGCTCACTGACCAGTAATTTGATCATGTTCACCCGGGGTCAATATTTTGGTCATCACCGTAATCAAATACGCTTGTTCGCGCTCAATTTCAGTTCCCGGCAATTCCAGCATTAACTGCGCTAGGTAACCGAATAGCTGCGATAACAAACTTTGCAGTATCAAATCATTCGGCCAATCCACAATCAAATGATCTGCTTTTAGTTGATTTATGACACTTCCCATCTGCTTGACCATCTTAGGCGCAATCTGGCTAAGAATCTGTTCGCGTCGTTCGGTGTCAAAAGCTACCATTTCAAAAATGACCTTTAACTCTTTCACGTTAGCTTTAGCAAATGCAACTCGGTCCGTAAAAATTGCTGTGACGAATGCCTGTAGACTGGGATAACGCTGCCGTAATTTATCCTCTGAAAAATCACTCGCTAAGATTGGCACAATGTGCGCGGTAATTGGTGCTAAGATGGCATCCCGTAAGGCAGCCTTAGTCTTATACCGCCGATAGACCGTCCCCTCCGCAACGCCGGCCCGTTGTGCAATATCACTAGTACTGGTCTGGTCAAAACCCTTTTCAGCAAACAAATCGAGACTTGCCTGGAGGATGGCCCGTTGCTTAGGTGTAATCGTTTCATTCTGACTTAGATCCTGTTGAAAATAATCCCGTATCCGTGGTCGTTCCATATCCTCACACCTTCCGATAACGTTTCATTCCAACAATATTCAACATTGTTAGTACGACCATAAACCCTACTAATATTAACAAATTGACACCAATATCGCCAAGCCCAGCACCCTTTGTCACAACAGCCGTCAACGCATTAGCACCATAGTATAACGGCATGATGTGGGCAATTGCTTGCAACCAACTGGCCATGCCATCAACTGGAACCAACCCAGCAAAAAAGATTTGTGGTACAACAATCAGTGGAATAAACTGAATCATTTGAAATTCTGAGTTAGCAAAGGTGGAAATAAAGATACCCAAGGTCAAAGCCACTAACGCTAATAATAAGTTAGTCAGAAAGACCAGCCAAATACTACCAACTAAGTGAATCTTGAAGACCGTAATTGTAAAAACAACGGTCAGGACAGTCTGAATGATGGCAAAGCCCCCATAACCAATTAGATAGCCCATAATAATTTCACTCCGTCGAATTGGGGTTGCAAGTAGCCGGCTTAGGGTTCCAGTAGTGCGTTCATTCAAAAGTGAAACGCCAGAAATCAAGAACACAAAGAAGAAGACAAAGAAACCGAGAAAGGCTGGCAAAAAGCTTTCAAAGAACGTTGAATCACTACTACCATAAATATAATGAGACTTAGTCGTATAACTGGTTGCTTTAGCTGACTGAGTCGAACTAGACGTCGTGGCTGTGGCTTGCTTGAGTTGCTTTTGTAATTTCTCAGCAGTTGCCTGGTCACCGCGGGCCTGGGCTTGTGCAATGGCAGTCTTCAGCTTGGTCACCGTTGCTTGTGTCTGGGCTGCCGTCAGCTTCTTCAAAGCGGCTTGTTGCGATTCAAGGGCCGCGCGCTGTTTCTTAGTAACGGTCACCAGCGTCTTCATTTTCAACTTGACTAATCCTGATTGTAAACTCGCCTTAATTAAAGACGTGTTGGTTGGATTGCTATTTGAATAAGTAATCGTCAATTGACCATTTTTCTGAGTCAAATAGCCATCTAGATCATGCTGCTTAATCATTTTCCGTGCCTGTGAACTATCATAATGATGAATCGTCACGTTTTTGGTATCGATCACGTTAACCACGGATTGGTCTACATGATGAACACCCAAGCTTGCTAATTGCGTCGTGTTGTTTTGAAATAAGAAATACATCAGCGTCATAATCAGCAATGGTGCCAAAAACATCAGCGCCAAGGTACGCTTATCACGTAACATTTGCTTAAAAACTCGTCTAACGATTGCCATCGTTCGCATCTTGCATCCGCCCCGCTTTCAAAAAGACCTGTTCGATCGTATCTACTGCATACTGTTGTTTCAGTGCCGCGGGTGTCCCCTCAGCAAGCGCAATCCCGTGCCGAATCAACATGAGATAATCACACCGTTCTGCTTCGTCCATGACATGCGTTGTCACGAGCATCGACTTACCGGTATCCTTGAGCTTATTTAGTTCGGTCCAAATTTGTTGCCGTAATTCTGGATCAATCCCAACGGTCGGTTCATCTAAAATCAATAATTGGGGATCCTGAATCAGGGCAATTGCCAACGACAAGCGCCGTTTCATCCCACCCGAATAGCCACTGACCCGCTTGTCTAATTGGGACGTTAAATCAACTAATCCGGCTGCATAATCAATCATTTGTGCTAACTTTATTTTTGGAACGCTCATCAATTGCCCAAACAAGGTCAGGTTTTCACGGGCCGTTAGTGTCTCATACAAAGCGTCACTTTGGGCCATATACCCTACTTGTGCCATTACCGCCCTATTGGGCATCACCGTATCCATGACTTTAACAGTGCCACTATCCACAGCTTCCATCCCTAAAATACTCTTGATCAAGGTGGTCTTCCCAGCTCCTGATGGCCCAATCAAGCCATAAATCATTCCAGCCGGCAGTGTCAAATCAATCTGATTGAGCACTTGCTGATGACCAAAGTGCTTGCTGACCTGCTTGGCGATGACATAATCCGTTGCCATTTTAATAACCCTCTTTCTCAAAACGAGTGTATACTCACTCACTTAATGGCCTTAGTATAATCAGTACATCTCGGTTTGTCAACATTAAAATGAGTTATCACTCACTTATTTTGTTTCCGGCCTATTTGTCACCGCATTGCAAACAAAAATGCGCCACCCCGTTGTTGGGATGTCGCATTTTAATTAAATAGCAGCACTGATATAAGCGTTAGCAATGTTTAAGCCTACCGATTTTTTAATATTATTTTATTCATCAATTTCCGGCGCCGACCCAAGCTCTGCCTGAATCATCCAGATTTTTTTCTCAATTGCGGTTTTGAGACCAATGAAAATATCTTGGGTACTGAAGTCTTTTTCAACATCGGATACTTCAATGCCGTGTTGGTAAAGGTCTTCCAAGTAACGATAGCCATCAACTAAGTGTGCGAGGCGTTCTGGGGTTGTTTTGTCCCATTCACCAGGCCAGTCTTGAATCTTAGTGTTTTCGGCCATTTCTTTTAAGGTCGAGTAAGGACTGCCATCAAGCGCAATCAGCCGTTCAGAAATGACATCGAGTTGGCTGTCAATTTCTTCCATGAACTCATCCATCAAGGGGTGCAACTTCAAAAAGTTGGGTCCACGCATGTACCAATGCGTCTGATGGATAATCATTGACATCTGGCTCAAATCGGCAACGAGTTGATTTAATACTGCTTTGGTTTTCGTATATTTCATTAGATTGATCTCCTTTCGATATGGTTATTGTAGCATAGTGGTAGCTTAATCTGAAACGTTATACACTGGCAAATTAAGTTATTTATAGCCCGTAGAATTAAGTCGTTTTGAAAAGATGGAGACGTTACAATCTACCAATTAAATAAATCTACAATTGAATTTTATTTACCTTATGAAGATGTTCAAAACGCGTTAAAGGAAAGTGCGCAAAACCCCTTTATACGTACAAAGGATGAATGGGTAGTGGGTAACAATGAGTGTAAATTAAATAAGGCACAAAAAAGGATGCTTAAGGATAAAGAAATATATAATCATTTCAATTTAGAAAATATTCCCAGTTTCATCAAAACGGAGCTAAACAAGATAGTGCATGACATCGATGACTAATACTTTAACACCAAACAGAAAGGGGCTATGAATATATAGGGTCTATAACTATTAAATAGTCCATTTTTTTAGTATAAGAGCATTTATCATTGATTGCATCATTAGGATTGACGACATTGATTATGCAAGATGGTGTTTTCCATATTAGTGAAGGATCACCAATTATTGCATTTTTGCCAGTCATTATGATTGGAATTGTCTTCGGTCTGGCGATGGATTACGAAGTGTTCATGGTCTCACGGATTAGGGAGACATACATTGCCACTGGAGATACAAATCGGGCTGTTAAAACAGGATTGCAAGAGAGTGGTCCAGTCATTATTACAGCCGCTTTGATTATGATTGCTGTCTTTGGAAGTTTTGCCTTGGTTGAAGATCCAACGATTAAGTCAATTGGTATTTCATTAGCCAGTGGGGTTCTATTTGATGCCTTCTTGGTTCGTCTGATTATTATTCCGGCGATAATCAAGATATTCGGTCGTGCTAACTGGGTATTCCCATGAGCAAATTACTATAATAAGTTTAAGGATGATGCGCAATAAATAGGTATTGTGGCATTAAAAATATTTTTTTGGGAGTGATTTTAATCACTCCTTTTTTGTTTGATTATGTCGCATTTTTGATATCTTTACTATTTATAAAACAATACGAATAATTTTATTTTTGAGGTAATAAGATATAGAATGGCACTAACTTGTCGTTTAATATTCATAAAAATTATGGGGGAGTAGCTGTGATAAAAACCAAGATAACTAGTCTTGTCGTCATTGGGTTGATTTTGGGGGCAGGCTTATGGTTATATGGCAATATTGATGATGATGTTATGCCTGCAAAAACTGATAGTCAAACAACTAAGACAGTAAAGCAGGCAAAAACTGATAGTCAAACAACTAAGGCAGTAAAGCAGGCAAAATCATTAAGTCAACAGTACCAATATAAAGAAGCAAAATCAGTGTTATCGGGGCACAAAGGAACAACAGTTGATCATCTAAAAAAGAGTATTAATAAGCAACAGTCAAAGTTGGTCACGTGGGATGATCCGACAAAAATTTCACATCTTTTTTATCATTCACTAATCGTTGATCCTGGTAAAGCTTTCTCATCTAAGCAGGCACAGGGATACAAAGATTATATGGTGACCATCGACGAATTTATGCCGATGCTGAATCAGTTATATGATAATGGCTATGTATTAATTAACTTTAAAGATATCATTTCGATTGATAAACAAGGGAAGGTGACTTTCAAACCAGTCAAATTACCTGAAGGCAAGAAGCCTTTAATTATATCACAGGATGATGTTAACTATTATGAGTATATGAAGAATTCTGGATTTGCAGATAAATTAGTCGTCAATAAGCAAGGTGATGTTAAAAATCAATATACCAATAATGGTCAGAAGAAAATTGGTGATTATGACATGGTACCGATTATTGATACCTTCATCAAAAAGCATCCAGATTTCTCATACGGTGGCTCAAAGGGTGTGATTGCTGAAACGGGTTATAATGGGGTGCTAGGTTATCGTTCATCAAAGAGTCAATATGGTGATACAAAAAAGACACATCGCGAAGCTAAGAAAGCGACAAAGGTTGCTAACGCTATGAAAAAGGAAGGTTGGCAGTTTGCATCGCATTCCTGGGGTCATATAAATATGACTACGGCCAGTGTTGATGATATCAAAAAGGACACTACACTTTGGCAAAAGGAAGTACAACCAATTGTTGGTAAAACACCAGTATTGATTTTCCCATTTGGAGCAGATATTGGCTCATTTACAAATTATACAAATGATAATGCAAAGTACACTTATCTTAAGAGTAGCGGTTTCAGTATTTTCGATAATGTTGATGCGTCACAGACATCATGGGGTCAATTAACAAATGATTATTATCGTAATGCGCGGATAAATGTCGATGGTATTCGTTTACATGAAACAATGACTGGTGAGAACACGGTTCTAAATGACTTCTTTAATACAAAAGATTTTTATCATCGTGATAAATAATGAAGAGTGCGAGACAAAAGTCGTCAACAAAAAATTGGGTTATTTTTCAAACAGTTAGACAACACTATCACTCTTCATCAGCGTAAGCTTGAAAAACTCCAAGAACTTAAAAAAGGGTATCTACAAAAGATGTTTTGCTGAGCTTAATTTGATCAAATTTAGGATCCTATGAAACCCCATGACTTAATTTTTATTGTGCTTGGTCAACACTTAATTCACCTGTATAATGGATTACGCAGGAAGTTTTCTACGTAAAGTCAAGTATATTAGGACTCTAAAGTTTTAATTTATGACATATTTGGCATTATTGCTTTAATTGAGGCGTTTTATTTCTAAATTAGGAGCATCACAAAAGGCTTCAAAGAAATTACTTCTTTGAAGTTAACTTAGGCTATAATGAACCTGATCAATTAATTACGACAAAAGTCTTTTTGATTATTGTTGGCTACGTTGTAATCATACATTTGATCAGTGATAATCAAAATATATATCGTTCTAAGCAGTTTATGGATTGAAGCAATGGCAATTTTCTTGAACCCCTTCGTTTGAGAAAATTGCTTTTTTCGTTCATAGTAATCTGCTATATGACATGGACTAGTCTTAGCCGCTAGATCGATTTGTCCAATTGCACGATAAAGAATCTTCCGCGCAACGGCATTGCCGTGCTTAGAGATCCTTAAACTAGAATCTTTTTCCCCTGATTGATATCTACCTGGATCAATACCAACAAAAGCATTTATCTTGTTTGGATTACTGAATCTTCTAATGTCGCCTAATTCGGCTAGAATTCGGACAGCAGTTATTTCAGCGATATCAGGAATGCTCATTAAGATTTCTAGATCGCGATTAGGCAAAGTCTTAGCTAATTTAATCATTTCCTCTGATCTCCGCTCGCGATCAGCTGTAAGCCGTAATAATCTATTGGCGTAATAAACCACTTCATCACGCTCCGGGTCGTCTTGATCAACTGCTGGATAAGCTAAATCCGCGAGATGCTTAAGTTTAATAGCTAGTTTTTGAGCACGGTTAATACCATAACCTTTAAAATCTTTAATTTGCTTAGCGATGGTTGATACTTCAAGATTTCTAACATCTTGGCAGTGCGGAAAGAGCTCAACTAAATACCAGTAATTAACACCTCTAGAGTTATTGAAAATGGTTTCTAATTCTGGAAAAGTTAACTGTAAATATTTATGAAGTCGATTCTTGGAAGAAATAATATCGTGAGTTAATTCCTCATAAGCCCAACTTAAAGACTGCAATTGATGATAAACATCAGGCTCTTTTCGATTAGGTTGATGCTGATTTTGATCTTGAGCTAGTGCCAAATGGTAAGCATCATTGCGATCGGTTTTATTGCGACGTAAGCCCTGATTAATTTCTTTCTTAGCCTTTAAAGGATTAAGAAGAATATAATCATCTAAAAATCTAGTAATTCTGCGTGAATAAACTCCAGTTGCTTCTAAGATGATTTGTGGATGTTCGGCGTATTCTTTTAGATCTATCAACAGAGTTTTAAAGCCGATAGTATCGTTAGTGATCTTATATTCTCGTGTGGCGCCACTCTGAAGTACACAAACACTGGAATCACGACTACTTACATCTATGCCAAAGACAATGCTCATTTTTAAACCCTCCTAAATAGCTGTTAGTGGTTGGAACGTATTTACTAAGGTAATTATTTCTAATTTTCTAAACTGGACATCAAGTGTCGACATTCTTCGAAGAGAATACTAATTACTAAGTAAAACTGCCTGTTTTAAGGACGACGTCAAGCGTCTAAACTTCTTACGGCATATAGTTTCACCACTATTTAAAGTTTAGAACAAAACTAAAATAGTGAATCAACTATCCCGTCGGATAATCGATTCACTATAAAGCTTAGAATGTTTTAAGGGCGGTGGCTGTCTTTTCCCTTGTGAGGTGAGGCCCATGGGAACATGGAATAATCTTCAGGAAGGTTTCACAGTCAATGAGCGTCTTCCAGACACTCTCGTTGATGTTGCTGTTTGCAATGTTTATTTTAGCGTTGCTAACATACATCGACAAAAGGAACAAATAAAAAAGCCGCCCCGATTATAACTTTGGCGAGTTACGGGACGACAGTATCGTTTAGTTAACTAATGCCACCGCCTTTGAAGCGGCTTGCATGGGAAGTCTTGTTAGCGCAGGGCTTCCTTTTTCTGTCTCCATTATAGCATGCCCTTTAAAAACTGGCTAACGTTTTAGACTTTGATCGGGTTCAGAATCTGGTTGTTTAATTTCTGGATTCTTTTTAGCAAATGCTTGCAGCTGTTTTTGCGTTCGATTACTGATTTTCTGGTGTACATCATTTAATTTATTTTTTAGTTCTGATTTTTGTTGTGGATTCGTTGCTTGCTGAACTTGTTGTTGCAAGCCTTGGTAGGACTTATTAAGATCATGGGCTGATAGCTTTTTTAGATCATGCTCAGGTTCTTTTTGTGCTTCTTGTAAGCCTAATTGTTTGGTTAACCCGTCACTAAGCTCAATCACTTTGTTGCTAACTTGCTGGATTTCACTTAAAGCACTATGGATCACAGCTGTATCTTTAGCCCAGGTAGCCACATAACCGAGTGAATAGTTACTGGTATCAACGCCAATATTTTGCATGGCAACATATGCGACCGCTTCGGCTTGGGTTTCCTGATAGGCTCGTGGGCGATCTTTAAAGGCTGATTTTAACCCATGTAACTGACTATGCGCATATTCGTGATATAACGTCTTTAGTTTCAAAGCATTATCGGGCTCATCGCCACCAATGACGATTTCATTAGTGCTGGGTTGAAAATACCCCTTAGCCCCATTTAGCGTCGCTAAAGGAACTTCACTGACTTTAAGGTCGGGTTGCTGGTTTAAATAATCTTTGAACGCGTTATATAAGCTTGTCACATTCTGATGATCAGCCAAATTTTCTTTGACAAAGTCTTTAGCGCTTAGGACAGGGTCACCACTAGTTTGTGCCACGTCGAAGATGGGTAGGTAACGATAACCAACAATGGCCCGTTCGTCGGTAGTATCAAGTCGCTTTTGCTCAGCGGGTGTTAATTTCTTAATAATCGGTGCCGCAATTCGAATGGACTTAGCGCCCTTATTAACGGTGCGGTTAAAATCTGTTTGCCATTGCTTAAATCCCGCGACCTGGGTCGCTTGCGGATTTTGCGCATAAATCAAATCAATGTTTCTGGCGCTATAATGATGGAATTTAGCCAAGGTATTGAGGTACTTTTTAAATTGGCCACTATCAGTTAATTTTAGGATTTGTTGTTCAGCCTGGGCGACCAATTGTGCTTTCCAGGCTTTAACGTCTGCTTTACTCGGCATTGTCTACCCCTCCTCATCTTCAAAAATATCATTCAATGTCGGCAATGATCTTATTTGAATCGAGGTCGTGCCATAAAGGGCAACGTAACCGTCAGATAATTTTTGCCAAGCTACTTGATAATAGGCCCCGTTACCAGTAATTTCTTTTAAATACTTGTAGGTTCCTTTAGTCTGCAAAACCGGTAATTCACTCCCAATGACTGTTAATTCGTTATCCATATTTATGATCTCCTTTGTTTTGCTAATCTCACCCGTTGTTTAGGTTTACTTTTAGGGTTGTAAAAGTGAACCTAAATGACGGGTTCACCAACCGGAACGTAGTGTAGGGCGGTAGGCAGGTTCTAATCAAAATCAAAACTTAATTTATGGCCGTCAAGCTTTAACTTGGCGTCAAACGACTTTCCCTTTTTACTCTTGAATCCCTTTAGTTTGCTGGTTTCCCCCTTAGTGATTAAGGCTTTGATCGCAGTTTTACCGAGGGTTTTACTGCTCCATTTCTTGGGCAGGGTAAAGTCTTCGCCTTGCTTAGGCTTTACAATGTAAAACTTCTGTTTATTTAAAACGGTCGCTTGCGGTGTTTCTAAGAAGACCTCAGCGGCTTTTTGGGCTTGCTGATGATGATCGATTTGTTGCTTAATGGCTGCACTGCCAGTTAATTGCGTGGGAACATCAGCAATCAACTTTGCCACGAACTTTTTGATTTGGTTCAAAAAGTTATCCGGGGTACGTTCTTCGGTACTAATTTGCTGTAACGCTTGCTCCCATTTCGCTGTCATCTCTGGGCTAGTTAGCAAGGGTTCGAGTTCGACCGCTTTACATAATGTGATCCCAGCTTCACTGACGTGGAGTTTGTTCTTTTCAGTGACGAGATACCCGCGTTTCTTTAACACTTCTAGCACATTGGCCCGGGTCGCACTTGTCCCAATTCCTTGCACGTCTTTGAGAATCGCCTGGGCTTCTTCATCATCAAGCGTTTTACCGGCCGTCTTCATGGCTGTGATTAATGTCCCTTCGGTAAACGGTACTGGTGGGGTCGTTTCTTTTTGCGGCGTTTGCAGATTTGCTTGAACTTGGTCGCCTTGGTGAACGATCGGTAGGGTGGCTGCCTCTTGCTGGTCGGCTTTGTGATCATCAAATAAAACTTGCCAACCTTGCTTAGTTGGGACCTTACCCGTTGCTTTAAAATTGGCGTCGCCAACTTGGGTAATAATGATGGTTTCTTCATACTCGTAAGGATCAGCAAACATCGCTAACGTCGTTCTTAAAACCAAGTCATAGACTTGTTGCTGTATTTTAGGTAAGCTGGCTAATTTCTCTTTAGTCGGAACGACTTTAGTCATGATAATGGCGTAGTGTTCTTCAACCTTTTTTCCATTAACATAGCGCTTATTTGGGGTGGTATTGGTTAAAGCGATTCGCTTAGAGACTAACCCCAGATACTTCGTCAGATTAGCCACTAAATAATCAAATTCTTCATCAGTGATATAAGCACAATCGGTTCGGGGATAGCTAAGAAATTTAGCTTCGTATAAACTCTGAATGGCCGCTAAGGTTTGGCTGGCACTGGCATGATACCGTTTATTCATGGCACTTTGCAGACTGGATAGCGAGAATAGTTGGGGACTGGCACTCTTTTTAGCCTGCTTTTGCACGTCCTTGATTAAACCGCCCTGTGAACCTTTCTGAACGTGTTTAGCTTGCATGAATGTCATTAGCCCTGTTTCATCTTTAAACCGCTGATAGGGGTCTAATTTTGCGACGAATTTTTGCTGATTGGCTAAAATTTCCGCATTTAGTTCAAAATAGGGTTCCGGCTTAAAGTCTTTGATGAGTTGGTCTCTTTGATAGACCATATACAAAGTTGGCGTCTGCACGCGACCAATTGAATACACCCCGCGCACCCCATTTTGTCTCAACAACAAAGTATATAAGGGACTACCATTCATACCGATCAGCCAATCGCTAATTTGACGAGTTTGGGCTTCTTTATAAGCCAAATAGTCTTTGTGCCAATCACCAAGATTTTTAAAGCCGGTAATAATCGCGTCTTTTTCTAGGCTATTCAACCAAAGGCGCTTAATCGTTTTCGACTTAACATCAATATGCGCTTGGTTCATGATCGACCACGCGATATTTGACCCTTCTCGACCACTATCGGTGGCCACAATAATGGTATCGGCTTTCGTTAACAGGTCTTTAACGACCTTGAATTGGGCTTTTTTACTAGCTGACACTTCAAACTTGTATTTGTCGGGGAAAATCGGTAAATTAGATAAGGCCCATTGCTGATATTTCTGATCATATTTATCCGGTGTGGCTAGTTCAACTAAGTGTCCGAGACCATACGTGACAAGCGTATTTTTGGGCAAAACAGGGTCACTAACCGTATAGTAACCCTGTTTTTTTGTGCTCTTTTGAAAGGCTTGAACGTATGAACGGGCTTGACTAGGTTTTTCAGCTAAGATAACAGTGGTCATGTTCGTTCACTCCTTGTGATTAAGTTTTTGATCTACTTCTGTTTTACCTTGTTCAGCCGCTTTCAACCAAGTTTCACGGCGCAATTCTTGTTGTTGCTCTATCGATTGTTGCTTCAAATAATGTTGATACCGGTTGATGGCTTTGAGATCTGCATAGGCTGACCAACGGAATAATAAGCCACCCAGCAGTAAAACTAAGGCCATTAGCGCAGTTCCTAAAAAATCGGTATGGTTCGCCGTGAAAAGCTCTTGGTATAAATCCATTAACATGAGGTAAATTCCCATTATATAGAAGACCATGCTAACTAAGGTATCAAAATAGTAAGACAGCTTAGTCCGCCGGGAAGGTGTTGTAAAAGGGTCGGTTCGCATATCCTTTTTGGCTTTTTCCAATAACCAGTATGCGATTTTTTTCATAACTATTTCTCCCTCCTAGTGGCTACGGAAATAATTTTGAAACATTCTCATGGCACCCATACCAGCACTCTTAGTCACACCGGTTGAAGCCCAAAAGTCTTTAACGGCGTCAGGTGTCTTGACCACCAGAAAACCGAATCCGATTGAAGCAATAAAAGCAATAAACCCGTATTTAGCCATATTAGTGAAACACCATACTGATAATGACATACAAAGCACCTGGCTAATAATGGAGGCATTGTAATAAATATACTTCTTCCACCACGTGCCACTATAATCAAAGCTTTCAGTCGCCATGCTCATTGCAGCTAAAGGAATTGTCAGGTTATACCAAGCCATATCAGCCACAAACACACACATCTTGATAAAGAACACGACGGTTACGACAGTGAAGATTAGCAGAAACAAAATCTGTAAGGGTAGCGAAATGCCAACATCTTTTAGCCCAGGAACTTTATTCATGCCGGTAATTGATTTAGCAGTGAATTTCTGATCAGAACTAAACATATACTTTAGCAGGGGCAAGGTAATTGAACCTTGAATAAAGCCCTGTAAAAACACGAAAACCGGAATCACGGCCGCTGATTTAATCCCGTCCATGATGATATTAGCCCAAGTAACATCGGTACTTTCATCTGCCTCTTTTAGAATTGTCATCACAATGCGGCCAAGGACGACCACAACGACTAACGATGTCGCAAAGGACAGGAAGATGGCATACCACGTTTTAACAATTGGCAAGCTTTGATTGGCTTGGTCAATGATTGCCTTACATTTGACCTGATAATCCTGTTCTAAGGCCTGATAATTGGCAAACTCTTTACCATGATCAACAGTAATGGATTTTACTTGGGGACCGAAGGCCCCCATAAACTTGCCAAAGGCGGTGTTTAGAGCCTTAGCCGTTCTATTAGGGGCTTTGATGG
>NZ_JBJKTM010000023.1:0-27068 GCF_046580785.1 Latilactobacillus sp. VITA-14 | reverse complement strand
TTTTGAGCACATTAGTGCTCAAGATTTAACGACGACGTTACTCCAAATTAACCAGCGACCGCTTAAAATACTCGACTGGCAAACACCGTATCAGGTTATGCTGACAAATTTGTCCAAAAATTCGGATTAAATTTGCAATCTACCACTCTACTAGATAGTTTTCGGGCGGGTCGGCGTAACTACACCATCTTTCAAGTTGGTAAAGCCACCCTACTGCGGGTGAGTGATGTCATGACCTTAAAAAAATCAGATGTCTATAATCCAGACGGTTCTGTTAAACACACGGCCTTTATTCATGATAAAAAGACTGGTAAAGCAAATACATTATATTTAAATTTTTAAATTCTATTGTCCCAATATTGTCCCAGAAGAGTACAGAAATACTGGTACTACGGTAAAATATAGTCCTAATATAATCCTGTACTCTCCTTACTATAATGGAAAAAGCAAAACAGTTATTGTTTTGCTTTTTTTTTTGGTATTTTTTAACAGTTTCCCCTTATTATAGGATAAGTTACTTAGTTTTATTTGTTGAAATATGATATTATTAACCTTAAGGGGATGAGTTAATGACAGATAAACATTATTACGGCAACTACGAAGTGGTTGAAGAACGGGAATCGCAAAAATATGTTGCAACGATTAAAATACATAATATGGTTAAAAAAGTCGTGATGCAAGATGATGCTCTGCAAATGCTCGCACAAAATGATGTTTTACCCGAAACGGTGGTTCATAATATTATTAAAGAACCAAATTTGCTGAAGGAACAAGTCATCATTTCTGGTGCTAATTTGGCCCAATATTTAGATTAAACTCAAAAATAAGAGGGGCTAGAACAAGTGAATTGTTCTAGCCCCTCTTATCATATTTTTAGGCTTCACTGATGTCAGCAAAGGTGGCTTCAGTGACCCGCTGTAAGTCTTGCGGATTAATCTGAATTGAGCGGCCAATTTTACCGGATGAGACATAGATGAATGGTTCCTTTTCAGCCTGTTGGTCAATGTAAATCGGATAGTGGGATTGTTCCCAGATTCCAACGGGCGTGTTAGCGCCATGTTCGTAGCCAGTAGTGGCCACGAGCTCCCTTAATGGGACCATCGCAATTTTTTTGTTGCCAGAAATTTGGCTTAATTTTTTTTCGTCTAAATGACAATCAATCGGGACGACACCGACGATTGGGCCGGTACTCTTACCAGAGAGCACCAATGTTTTATAAATAAGATGTTCATCGATATCGAGATGATCGACCTTCATTTGGGCAACGTTGTGGACTTCCTCTGTTGGGAATTCAAGTTGGGTGTAGGCCACTTTTTGTTTATCTAGAATTTTTTCAACTAATGTTTTGGATAATGCGTTTTGCTTTTTCTTCTTTCCCATAATAGACTCCTTTAATGAATAGTGTTAGTTTACGGCAATTTGGTTTAAAAGTAAATTTAAGACTGCAATGATAACGTTTCGTTGTATAATAAAATTACATAAGGAGTGATGATATGTTGTGGTTTAAAAAACAAACAGAAAAGGACTTACAGTCCCACGATTTTACCCAGTTGGTGAAGCATGCGCGTAACGATGAAATGCATTACCAAAAGATTCAAGCGACATTTGCTGGCTTGAAAAAGGCATATCACCAACCAAAATCGAATCAATTACCAAAAAAAGACTAAGTTCGCGTTGTTGGTGACAGTATGGCATACTATATGTAATAAATAACGGGTGGGTGACACGATGAAACGACAAACTTGGCATTTCCTCTTTTATAAATCAGCCTTCACAAAAGAACAGATTGACCAGTTATTGGCTTATTTAAAACAACAACAAAATTTTGGTGGGTTTCCGATTGTTGAATTAATTGGTGATGGCGATAGTAGTGATATTCGGTTTGTCACGATGGTTTTTGATCCGTTGGCCCCGATTGAAGCCCATCTACAATCAGAAATGGCTAAGTTTATGTTGATGCATGCCATTCGCCCAGATGGCAACACGCCAGAAGCTGATATGCGGCTATATGGTCGTGTGATGGCAGAATCTGATGCAGCACTCGGAATTGAGTTCCAACGTTATGACGATCAGAGTATGGACGTTATTTATTGGGGTCAGAACCAAGCAGTACATTAAGTAGAATTACGATTGAAAGTCTGGGACATTTTGTTCTGGGCTTTTTTGAATGATTGCTTTAGATTCAAGTCATAATCAGGTATGATGTTAATACGTTCAACTTTAAAATTGACTTAAATAACGACTAATTAAAAGGATATGGTGAATACAGTGGCTGAAATGGATATGTTAGCATTTTTCGATGCAGAATTAGATGATTTACAATTTAGTGGGGATATGAATATCAACTGGGACAAACAAGCTCGGGCGATTGAATTGGAATTCACATTAAACGTGACTAAGGAACAAGCAATTGCCGTTGAAGATCAAAATGGTGAATTGAACGAATCGGATGAAATCAGTTATGAAGATGCGATTTTATTCTTCGATGAAAGTAAGATGGACGGCTTTGAATATGCAGACAATTATTTAGCAGTGATTCCATTTGCTGGTCGCAAGGGGTTAAACGCACAAGTCGGTCGGGGCTTTTTCAACTATTTACAAGACTTATTAGATGAAGGCGAAGATCAATTAGCCGCTTTTGTGAATGATGAATCAGACGAAGAAACCTTTATCTTAAACTGGGATGACACTGTTTTCCAAGCAACTGTCGCTCAAGCAGATGATCAATTAGCGAAAAAATACTACGCTTACCCTAAATACTAAGCAACCCACATTAAGAAGGAGACATGCTACATGGAATGGACAAAAGTAACGGTCGCTACTGTTAATGAAGCAGTGGAAGCAATCGCCAATATTTTAACGGAAAATGGTGCGGAAGGAATCCAAATCGAAGACGCAGCCGATTATGAACATTTAAAGGCAAAGCCAGATCAAATTATTGATCTAGACAGTATTCCCCACCTTGAAACGGGTGCTGCAGTGAGTGCCTTTTTCCCAGAAACAGTTTTTGTGCCGGAAAAATTACCGTTGATTGAACAACGCGTTGCCCAATTGACTGACTTTGGGTTAGCGATTGGTTCTGGTAAGGTGACATTGGCACAAGTCGCCGATGATGATTGGGCGACAGCTTGGAAGAAATATTATCAACCAACGCGGCTAACTCGCTTTTTAACGGTTGTGCCAAGTTGGACCGACTATCAACCGACTGATGAACGCGAAGCACTGATTCGGATGGATCCGGGGATGGCTTTCGGAACAGGAACGCATCCAACAACCCATCTATCCGTACAAATGTTAGAAATGGTTTTACGCGGCGGTGAATCTTTAATTGACGTCGGGACTGGTTCTGGGGTTTTGAGTATTGCGGCTGCGCATTTAGGAGTCAATGATATTCGCGCCTATGATGTGGATCAAGTTGCGGTTGATGCCGCTAAGGAAAATTTTGCCCTCAACCCAGTGACCGCTGGCATTGATGCCCATCCCAACGATTTGTTGAACGGGATTACAACGAAAGCGGATGTGATTGTGGCCAATATTTTAGCAGAGATTATCGTGCCCTTGATTCCCCAAGCCAAGGCTTTATTGAATGACAATGGACACCTATTACTGGCCGGCATTATTGCAGATAAAGAAGCACTTGTCCGTGAAACGTTAGCGGCGAATGATTTTGTTGTTCAAGAAGCCCTTCATATGGGTGACTGGGTGGCATTGATTACACGCCAAAAGACGGACGACGATTAAGAGGAGTATGGCATGCAACGTTATTTTATTGATGAAGCAATTCAAGTAGAACAACAAGTGACCTTAACGGGTGAAACTGCACATCATATGCTAAAAGTGATGCGGATGCAGCCTGGTCATCGTGTTGAATTGGTAACGCCGGATGAACAAGCATTCATCGGTGAATTAACTGAACTGGATGCAACAGACAAAACAGTCACCGTTACGGTGCAATCGCCAATTACAAAATCAGTTGAATTACCGATTGAGACGACGATTGTATGCGGCTTGTCAAAGGGTGACAAAACAGACTGGATTGTTCAAAAAGGCACGCAGTTGGGTGCACACCGGTTTATTTTCTGTAATAGCCAATTCTCAGTCGCACGCTGGGATGATAAAAAACAAGCTAAGAAAGTTGCGCGGCTTCAAAAAATTGCGCAAGAAGCAGCCGAACAAGCTCACCGGACGCATGTACCAACTATTGAATGGCGTAACAGTTTAACGGCGGTCGCACAAGAATCAGCGACGATTAAATTAGTGGCTTACGAAGAGTCAGCTAAAGACGGTGAGCATGCCCAATTAGTTCAGAGCTTACAAACAGCCCAACCTGGGGATCGATTACTTTGTGTTTTTGGTCCAGAAGGCGGCGTTGCGCCCAAGGAAATTGAGATGCTTGCGGCGGCTGGCTTTAAGATGGCTGGTTTAGGACCACGGATTTTACGGGCCGAGACCGCGCCGTTATATCTGTTAAGTGCGATTTCGTATGTGACAGAATTGGCTACTTTATAGTATGATAGATGTAATCTTTTTACAGAGGGGCACAACATGACTAAATTTATGAATAATCGTTATTTAAAAATGGATTGGGTACGCTATTTATTAGTGGCCATTCTCTTGGCGGTCGTTTTACCGCTAGTGTTTGGTGTCTTGCACATCGATAAAACGTGGCGGATTGGACTGCTATTCATGGCTGTCAATGGTTGCGCAGCCTTTATGATTGGGTATCGTGTTCAAAAGACCCATGCAGCTTGGTATCACATTTTGTACCTGCCGATTTTATTTGGATTGATGGTGGTTGTGCGCTACGCAGATTATAACTATTGGTTCGTTCCTATTTATTGTTTATTAAGTTACTTAGGAATTAATACTGCGTATGAACGCCGTTAAGCAAACTGACTCGACAGTTAATTAGTTGAGTCAGTTTTGTTGTATTCAGTACATTTTTAATCGAGTAAGAGGAATTGGAGTGAGGCAGGATGCCAGAAGAAAAAGTAATTTCACAGCAGGAAGTGCTACAGTTATGTCAGAAATACATGAATACTGAACATCTTGCTTTTGTCCAAAAAGCGTATGATTTTGCAGCTTATGTGCATAAAGAACAAGTTCGCCAATCAGGTGAACCGTATATTATTCATCCAATTCAAGTTGCAGGGATTCTTGCTGAATTGAAGATGGATCCCGCTACGGTTGCTTCTGGTTACTTACACGATGTTGTCGAAGATACGAATATCACGTTAGGTGATGTTGAAGAGATGTTTGGCAAAGATGTTGCGGTAATCGTTGATGGTGTCACGAAATTAGGAAAAATTAAATATAAATCACACCAAGAACAACTGGCTGAAAATCACCGGAAGATGTTATTAGCAATGGCTAAAGACTTGCGGGTGATTATGGTCAAACTCGCCGATCGCTTGCATAATATGCGGACGTTGAAACATTTGAAACCCGAAAAACAACGCCGAATTGCTAACGAAACATTAGAAATCTATGCACCATTGGCTGACCGGTTAGGGATTAGTAAGATTAAGTGGGAATTGGAAGATATCTCGCTCCGTTATTTGAACCCACAACAGTACTATCGGATTGTGCACCTTATGAATTCTAAGCGGACACAACGCGAATCTTATATTCAAGAAGCAATTGAAGACATTAAAGACTCAATTGCTGATTTAGATATGAATTACGACATTTATGGACGACCAAAGCATCTTTACTCGATTTATCGCAAGATGCGCGACCAGCATAAACAATTTGAAGAATTGTATGATTTACTCGCAATTCGGGTTGTTGTTGACTCAATCAAGGACTGCTATGCTGTTTTAGGAGCAATCCATACTAAGTGGAAACCGATGCCCGGTCGGTTTAAAGACTACATTGCAATGCCAAAGGCCAACATGTATCAATCGATCCATACAACTGTGATTGGTCCCAAAGGCAAACCGCTTGAAGTGCAAATTCGGACGCAAGAAATGCACGATGTTGCTGAATATGGGGTCGCTGCACATTGGGCGTATAAAGAAGGCGTTAAGGAACAGATTAAGCTGGATGAATCAGGGCGTAAACTCGATTTATTCCGTGAAATTCTTGAAATTCAAGATGCTTCCGATGATGCTGCAGAATTTATGGAAAGCGTCAAAGGCGATATCTTTAGCGATCGCGTTTATGTTTTCACACCCAGAGGCGATGTTTATGAACTACCAAAGGGTTCAGTACCACTGGATTTTGCTTATTTAGTGCATACTGAAGTCGGGAACCACGCTGTTGGAGCTAAGATTAACGGCAAAATTGTACCGTTGAACTATCAATTACGTAATGGTGATATTGTCGAGATGTTGACGTCAACAAGTGCGACACCAAGTCGTGATTGGATTAAGCTCGCTTTCACCGCGCGTGCTCGGAATAAGGTTAAGCGCTACTTTAAAAAAGAAGATCGGGATGAAAACGTCGAAAAAGGACGGACGGCTGTTGAACATCTGTTGGTAGAAGATGGTTATACACCAAAAGAACACCTCACTAAAGCCGAGATAGCTGTCATCCTACCGCATTTTAATTTTAATGCCGAAGAAGAACTGTTTGCAGCAATTGGGTTCGGTGAAATCTCACCACAGTCAGTCGTCAATCGCTTAACGATTAAAGAACGACGGGCAAAAGAAGAAAGTGAACAAAAAGCATTAGAAGCTGAGATTCTATCAGCGAAGGATTCACAACAACCAGGGCCTAAAGCAAATGGTAGCCATATCACAATCAAACATGAAGACGGTGTTGTTATTGAAGGTGTCGACAATGTCTTAGTGCACTTGAGTAAATGCTGTAATCCAGTCCCTGGTGATGATATCGTTGGCTATGTAACAAAGGGACGTGGGGTTTCTGTTCATCGGCGCGATTGTCCGAATATCGTTGATCGGGCAGATATGAACAGTCGATTGACTGAAGTCAGTTGGGAAAATACCAACGCTAAGAATGATCAACTCTATGATGCGAATTTGGAAATCTACGGCTATAACCGTGGTGGACTATTGAACGATGTCTTACAGTCCTTAAATGCACATACGAAACAGCTAAATAACGTGATGGGGCGGATTGATCACGATAAGATGGCGGATATTCATGTGACAGTCGGCATTCGCAATACAGATCATTTAGAAACGATTATGGAAGCCGTGAAGAACATCCCAGATGTTTACGAAGTCAAACGGGTTCAAGGATAGGAGCGACTTAATATGCGAGTAGTATTACAGCGAGTGAGCCAAGCAAGTGTCACGATTGATCAGACGATTGTTGGCAAGATTAACCAAGGCTTTTTGTTATTGGTCGGTATTTGTGATGATGATACTGAAGCTGATTTAGATTACTTGGTTAAGAAAATTAGTCAATTGCGCGTTTTTGAAGACCCAGATGGCAAGATGAATTTGGCGTTGGCCCAGGTTGACGGTGCCATTTTATCGGTGTCACAATTCACCCTTTTTGCTAGCACTAAGAAGGGCAATCGCCCAAGCTTTACTGCGGCTGGGAAACCGGACTATGCTAAACGCTTATATGAACAGTTTAATCAAAAATTAGCAGCGACTGGGATTCGCGTCGCAACTGGAGAATTTGGAGCCGATATGCAGGTGGCTTTGGTCAATGACGGTCCAGTCACTATCCTATTTGATACAAAGGAGAATGGATAATTAATGAGTTATCAAAATGCGATTTGGGATTTCGATGGTACATTGTATGATACTTATCCTGTTATGATGACGGCGCTCAGTCAGGTTTACCGTGATCATCAAGTCGCAGTCGATCAATCGCACTTATACCAAGCGATTAAGCAGACTTCAATTAAACGGGAACTACAGATGCTTGCTCAGCAAACTAATGTTTCATTTGAACAATTGGATCGAGAATATCATGAATTAGAACACCAATTACAACAGACGCCACAACCTTATCCGGGGGCAGCGGCGATTTTGAAACAGATTAGTGCACATGGTCAGAATTTCTTATTGACCCATCGTGATGATGCTGCAGAAAAATTTTTGGCAGCGCATGGACTAGCAGATTATTTTACTGAAATTGTTACGAGTCAGAGCGGATTTGCCAGGAAACCGGCGCCAGATAGTTTGAACGATTTATGTGATCGTTATCAGCTGGATAAAACTAAAACCGTGATGATTGGTGATCGTGCATTAGATATTGAAGCAGGGATTAACGCCCATGTGGCGACGGCCTATTTTGATGTTGATCGATTACCAATCATGGTGCAACCGACAATCACAATTACGCAATTAAGCGCGTTAGGGAAATATTTTTTAAACTAAGAAAAGCGGTGTCGACAAATTGAAAGAGTCGACACCGCTTTTTTGGTTTAAAGGAGTGTGATGATTAGAAAGGATAGGTACCATGCTGTGGCCATCACGAGGACAAAGCGCCACCAACTCCGTAGAAACTTACGTAGGTACAGCGCACGGTCGTAGTAAAAGCGCGTTAAGCTCCAGATGATTCCCCACAGACAGATAGCTAAGCAAAAGAACCAGCCAGCTTTACTGAAAATTGGCATACTCAGAAAGATAGCACTTACTAGCAATGGAATTGGTAGCCAATTAATATAATGAAAACGATGTTTAAATAGACGCTGAGTCAACCGGTCGATACAGTAGCCGAGTGCGACACAGACGGGCGGTAAGCCTGCAAAGAAAAGTGTTGTGCTAAATGGCATTTAAATCACCTCGAAAGTTAATAGTCCCATTGTACCGTCTTTTGGAAAAGATAAAAAGGACTGAGTTGCACTTTCAAGTGATTCGGTGTAAACTGCTGATAAGAAAAAAGTCTAGGTGGTGGAATAATTGAAGAAACAAACAAGCACGTTTAGTCGCATTACTAAAATTTTCGTTTGGGTAATGTTAATCGCCACAGTGGGCTCAGTCATTTTTGGTTCACTCGCTGCAACTGGCATTTTAAACTTCTAAAAATTAGATTAAAGTGAGCAATTTTTTGCGGCGTTGCTTAGAAGTGGTGCGACAGCCCAAAATAAGCTTACTTAATTAACAAGTGAAACGGCCATTTCGGTTAACGAAATGGCTGTTTTTTTTGGTCAAAAAGGCTAGTGATATAAATATCGTGCACAATTGGTTCCAAAATGATAAGATTTTGGTTTTTTTTGGCAAAATGTGGTAGAAAGTGGGGGATTGTGGTAGACTAAAATCAGTTAAGGTGGGCAAAGGGGTGAATGGTTATGTTCATGGGCGAATTTCATCACACGATTGATACGAAAGGTCGGTTAATCATGCCGGCTAAATTTCGTGAATCATTAGGTGCGGAATTTGTACTCACCCGTGGTATGGACAATTGTATTTTTGGTTACCCCCTTAGTGAATGGGAACAGTTGGAAGAGAAGTTAAAAAAACTGCCCCTTGCTAAAAAAGATGCCCGCGCGTTCGTCCGCTTTTTCTACTCAGCGGCGGTCGAATGTTCTCCTGATAAGCAAGGTCGGGTGAATATCCCAGACACACTTGCTAAACATGCTGGTCTTGAAAAAGAATGTGTGTTAATCGGGGTCTCAAACCGCATTGAAATTTGGAGCCAGGAAAAATGGGCGAGCTTTAGCGAAGAAGCTGAAGAGAATTTTGATGATATTGCAGAAAATATGTTAGATTTTGATTTTTAGAAGGATGGTAAATAGATGACAGAAACATTTAAACATCAAAGTGTTTTATTGAAAGAAACGGTTGATGCCTTGAATGTGCAACCCGATGGCGTGTATGTAGACGCAACATTAGGGGGCGGCGGCCATAGTGAATATTTGTTATCTCAGCTGACGACCGGTCATCTTTATTCGTTTGACCAAGACGATCATGCCTTAGCAAGTAGTAAACAACGATTAGCCAAATATGCTGAAGCGGGCCAAGTGACTTTTATTAAGAGTAACTTCCGCTATTTAAAAGCAGCGTTAGCAGAACACGGTGTGACTAAGATTGATGGTATTTTATACGATTTAGGCGTATCATCACCACAATTTGATGATGCCCAACGCGGGTTTAGTTATAAGAAAGAAGCCCCACTTGATATGCGAATGGACCAAGGGGCGGAACTCAGTGCCTACAATGTCGTTAATGAGTGGACCTATCAACAACTAATTAAGATCTTTTTCCGCTACGGCGAAGAAAAGTTCTCAAAACAAGTTGCGCGGAAGATTGAACAACAAAGAGCAGTTGCGCCGATTGAAACGACAATCGAATTAGCTGATTTGATTAAAGAAGCAATTCCTGCACCAGCAAGACGAAAGGGTGGACATCCAGCGAAGCGGATTTTCCAAGCGATTCGGATTGCGGTCAATGATGAATTAGGGGCAATTGAAGATTCACTCGAACAAGCTATTCCATTGGTCAATGTCGGCGGGCGGATCAGTGTCATTACGTTCCAATCATTAGAAGATCGTTTGGTGAAGACGATGTTTAAGGAACAAGCAACGCTCCCAGATTTACCGAAAGGGTTACCAATTTTACCAGAAGAACAAAAAACGGTTCTAAAATTAGTGAACCGCAAGCCGATTCTACCAACAGATGATGAATTAGAAGAAAACCATCGTGCACATAGCGCTAAGCTACGTGTCGCAGAAAAACAAAAAGAAATTGACTAGAAGGATTGATGATGATGGCAACTAACACGGCACGCCAATTAGAACCGCCAGTAGCACCGCTAAAAACGCAGCCTACTGCACATAAACAAGCAGTTGCAAGCCAGTCTAAAAAAGTGGCTTTTTCAGCTGTTGAAAAATTAGCGACGTCAGTTATTGGAATTATCTTTTTCGCGATGTTGGTTAGTTTGTTAACCACCAAAATTGCAGTTGTTAATGCACAACGAGGATTAGAAAGTACGACTCAAAAGATGGCCCAAGTCAGCGCTAACAATAATGATTTAAAACAGGAGATCGGTGAATTAACAAGCTCTGACCGTCTGAATGCTTTTGCCCAGAAACATGATCTTAAACTAAATGAAAATAATATTCGGAACGTGTCTAAATGAAATCAGTTAAGACACGTAAGAGTCCACGGCGGAATCGACGCGTTTTTGGCAGGCTTTTATTGCTAATTATCGCGGCGATTTTTCTAGTTTTCGCCGGTCGTTTTGCTTACATTGCTGCTACTGGGCATATTGCAGGGGTGGATTTAACGAAACGATCACAGAAAAAATACAAAGCTGATTCCGTGATTCGCGCACAACGCGGTACAATTTATGATTCTTTAGGGAACGTTTTGGCACAAGATATTAACGCCTATTCAGTGTATGCGGTATTAAGTCACGATTACGTTGGTCCTAATAAGAAGCCGTTATATGTAACTGATAAGAAAAAAACAGCGAAAGTTTTGAGTCGCTATCTACCATTGAGTGAAGAAAAAATCTATAAACAATTAACGCCAGCTAACCGTTCAGTTTATCAAGTTGAATTCGGAAGTGCCGGCCAAAACCTTTCACTGAGCATCAAACGGAAGATTGAAAAAGAACATTTAACCGGTATTTACTTCAATGAGTCCCCTACGCGGCTGTACCCTAATGGAACATTCGCATCTCACGTCATTGGTATCGCTCAATCACCAAAGGACAAAGACGGCGCTGATCAAAGCCTCGTTGGTGTAATGGGGATTGAAAAATACTTCAACAAACAATTAGCAGGCCAAGATGGTTACAAGAATTTTGCCCGTGATTCCTATGGATACACGATCAATCAAAAGAAAAACAAAGTAAAAGCCGCTAAAAACGGCCAAGATATTTACTTGACCTTAGATTCTCGGTTACAATCATACATGGAAACTTTATTAACGAGCGTCAATAAAAAATATAAGCCTAAGAGTATGAATGCCGTCTTGATGAATGCTAAAACGGGTGAAATTTTGGCGGCTTCACAACGACCAACCTTTAATGCCAGCACTAAAAAGGGAATTGGCAAGATTTGGCGAGATACATTAGTTGAAGATGGCTATGAACCAGGCTCTGTTTTGAAAATTGCAACCTTGGCAGCTGCCATCGACTCTGGTAATTACAATCCTAATCAGTATTATCAATCCGGTTCTATTGGAGTTGGCGATAAGAAAATTAGTGATTGGCAAACGAGTGGCTGGGGGATGATTCCGCTGAGTCAAGCCTTTGCACGATCAAGTAACGTTGGGATGGTCAAGCTTGAACAAGCCATGGGTCCTAAGGTTTGGAAAGACTACATTCAGAAGTTTGGCTTCTTAAAACCAACTGGTATTCAATTACCCGGCGAAACAGAGGGGACATTGCAATATGTTCGGCCACTAGATCAGGCCACAACTTCATTTGGTCAAGGGATTAACGTTAATGTAATGCAGATGCTTCAGATGACAAGTGCGATTGCGAACGATGGCACAATGATTAAACCGCAGATTTTATCTGGGATTAATCAGGATCATCAAGTAAAACCAATCAAAGCTGGTAAACCAATTAAGGCTAGCACGGCCAAATCTGTCTTACAAAATATGGAAGATGTTGTTTATCAAGATTATGGGACGGGTCAGGTTTACCAAATTCCAGATTATAAAGTAGCCGTTAAAACCGGGACCGCACAAATTACTGGTCCAGACGGTGGCTATTTAACCGGCGCAAGCAATTATATCTTCTCTGTATCAGGGATTGCACCAGCTGATGATCCTAAGTATATTTTATATGTCACAATGAAACAGCCGCAGAATATGACAGATAGTGCTGAAAGTATTTTGGCACAGGTCTTCAATCCAATGATGAAACGGGCACTGGAGTATACCAAAAAGGCTGAAAAAGACACACAACAACAAGTAACAGTTCCGTCTGTGATTGGTCAATCAACGGATGAAGCACAAAAGAAATTAACGGATTTAGGCCTACAAACCGCTTCTGTTGGTAGTGGGAACTTAGTCGTCCAGCAATTACCAAAGGCCAATAGTGTGATTTTACCTAAACAGCGAGTCATTTTAATGACCAATGGGGCAATGACGATGCCAGATGTCACGGGTTGGTCGAAAAATGACCTCTTGAAGCTCGCGCAATTAACAGGTGTTGAGATTGACATCAAAGGTAGCGGATATGCTTATCATCAAAGCCTAGCGGTCAATGGGTTGCTAGATGGGGTTAAAAAAATAAAAGTACAATTAAAATAAGATAGTTGGATTAAAGGAGTTTATGAAATGGCAGCAGGACAATTTTTAGTGCCCTTAATGAGTGGGTTTGTAATTACGGTGATTTTTATGCCGCTTTTTATCGGGTATTTACACTTTAAAAAAGAGGGGCAGACAATCCGTGAAGAAGGCCCCAAATGGCACGCTAAGAAAAATGGGACACCAACAATGGGCGGGCTCTTATTCATTATTGCCGCTGTTGTTTCAAGTATTTGGGTAGGATTATTCTTAAAACAGTTAACGAATAGTCTATTAATTGCCATGTTTATTCTGGTGTTATACGGTATTCTCGGTTTTTCAGATGATTTTATTAAAGTTTTCCGTAAACAGAACTTAGGCTTACGCGCTTGGCAAAAATTGTTAGGGCAAATTATTGGTGGGATTGTCTTCATCGCTGTTTATTTCCATGAAGGCTTCAGTACTGCACTTGAAATCCCAGTAATTGGCACTATTTCAAGTAACTGGTTCTTTTGTGTATTCGTCTTAGTGTGGTTAGTCGGTTTCTCAAACGCGGTGAACTTAACGGATGGCATTGATGGGTTAGTTGCTGGCTTGGCAACCATCTCATTTGCAACTTATACAATTATCGCCTTTCGTCAAAACCAAATTGATGTCGCCATTTTCGGCCTCAGCATTATTGGCGGATTGCTTGGCTTTTTAATCTACAATAAAAAACCAGCGCAAATTTTCATGGGTGATGTTGGTTCACTAGCACTTGGTGGCGCACTAGCAGCCATGTCAATTTTATTACATCGAGAGTTCTCACTGCTATTGGTCGGGTTAGTATACGTCATTGAAACAGCAAGTGTGATGTTACAAGTCGGTTCATTTAAGTTATTCCATAAGCGGATTTTTAAAATGAGTCCCATTCATCATCACTTTGAAATGTCAGGGTGGAGTGAATGGCGGATTGATATCAGCTTTTGGTTATTTAGTATCATCTGTTCAGCAATTTATCTGTTAATTTTTTAGAAGAGGGCGAATTTAATGAAGGCCAGCACGACGTATCAAGATCAGGCAGTTTTAGTTTTGGGATTAGGGAAGAGCGGCTTTAATGCTGCTAAATTGTTATTAAAATTAGGGGCGATTGTGACCGTCAATGACGGAAAGGAACAAGAAGACAATCCTCAAGTTGCACAATTGCGTGAATTAGGGGCAACCGTCATTACTGGATCGCATCCATTGGCGTTATTTGAGCGCAACTTTGCATACCTCTTCAAAAATCCGGGCATTCGTTACGATAACCCAATGGTGGCAGAAGCGATTGCGCGTAAGATTCCAGTTTTAACGGAACCAGAACTTGCGTACGAAGTGTCTGAAGCCCAATGGGTCAGTGTGACTGGTTCAAACGGGAAGACGACTACCACAACGTTAATTACGTTGATGTTAGATGAAAATCGCACCCAGGGGCACGCATACGCTGCGGGCAATATCGGCATTCCACTAAGTGCGGTCGCCCAAAAAGTGACGGCTGCCGATGTGATGGTCACAGAATTATCAAGTTTCCAACTACTCGGTACAACAACCGTTAAACCTAAGATTGCAGTTTTAACGAATATTTATGAAGCACATTTGGACTATCATGGCTCGCGTGCGAATTACGTGGCTGCGAAAATGCGACTTATTCAAAACCAAACGGCTGACGACTTTTTTGTTGTCAACTGGGACTTACCTGAACTACGTGAATTGAGTCGCCAAACTAAGGCGCAAGTTGTGCCATTTTCACGGCTAGGCAACTCTGAAGCTGGCGCCTATGTCAAAGATGGCCAACTTTGTTTTAAGGGTGAAGTGATAATGCCAGTGACTGATATTAACGTCCCTGGTGACCATAATATTGAAAATGCTTTGGCCGCAATTGCGGCGGCTAAGTTGATGGACCAATCAAACGATGCGATCATTGATGTTTTAACGACCTTTACCGGCGTTAAACACCGGATGCAGTTTGTGACGAGCTATGAAGGTCGCCGCTTCTATAACGACTCTAAAGCAACCAATATGGAAGCTACCGAAGTCGCGTTGAAGAGTTTTAAACAACCAATTGTTTTATTAGCGGGTGGTCTTGACCGGGGCTTTACTTTCGAACCATTATTACCACTACTAAAAGAACACGTAAAAGCAATCATCTTATATGGTGAAACCAAACAATTGTTGGCACAGACAGCACGTGAAGCAGGTATTCCCGTCATCAAAATAGTTGATAATTTAACAAAAGCAGTGCCTGAAGCTTATGCTGCTAGTGAAGCCGGCGACGTGGTTTTATTGTCGCCTGCATGTGCGAGCTGGGATCAGTTCAAGACGTTTGAAGAACGTGGAGACGTCTTTATTAAGGCAGTCGAACAAATTACAGATTGAATTGGAGATTCTAAAATGAGAGTAATGATATCTGGTGGCGGAACTGGTGGCCACATCTATCCAGCGTTAGCCCTAATTGAAAGAATGCAACAACGCGACTTGTTGGATGCCGTTTTATATGTTGGGACTAAACGCGGTTTGGAAAGTAAAATTGTGCCAGATCAAGGCATCGATTTTAAGACGTTAGAAATCCAAGGATTTAAACGTTCGATGAATATGAAGGGCATTAAAACGAATATTAAAACAATTCAACTTTTCTTGCGCAGTGTTAAAGAGGCAAAAGAAATGATTAAAACATTCAAACCTGATATTGTGATTGGAACGGGTGGCTATGTTTCTGGGGCATTGCTATATGCAGCAAGTCGCTTAAAAGTGCCAACGTTGATTCATGAACAAAACTCAGCAGCCGGGGTTACCAACCGCTTTTTGGCGCGCTTTGTCGATAAAGTTGCCATTTCCTTTGAATCAGTCAGCGACCAATTCCCAATGCACAAAATTGTATTAACAGGCAATCCGCGGGCCCAACAAGTTGCTGGAATGTTACCAAACGAACGTTTAAGTGAATTCGGGCTTAAGACTGACAGTCCGACAGTACTTGTGTTTGGTGGGAGCCGTGGTGCACCAAGTATTAACCAAGCTTTTATCGATGCAGTACCAGCACTTAATACAAGAGAGTATCAGGTGCTATTCGTTTCTGGACGGGTTCATTTTGATGATGTTCAAGCACAATTAAAGACGATGACGCTCAACGATAATTTGGCTGTTGTACCATATATCAACGACATGCCTGAAATTTTACCAGATTTAAAGGCCATTGTTGGTCGTGCTGGTGCGACGAGTTTGGCGGAAATCACAGCACTTGGGATTCCGTCAATTTTGATTCCAAGCCCCTATGTAACAAATGATCATCAAACAAAAAATGCCGAGAGTTTGGTTAAAGAAGACGCAGCGATTTTAATTCCAGAAGCACAATTAACGGGTGACAAATTAGTTCAGTCATTAGATACGCTTTTGGCAACCCCTGATAGTCAACAAGCCATGGCTAAAGCAGCTAAGAAAATGGGGATTCCAGACGCTTCAGATCGCATTATTGAAGTGATTAATACTATCATCTAAGTTAAGAAGGGGGCGGATGACTTGAAGAAAAAAACAACTAAAAATGGGTCGCTCGATCCGCTCCAATTACTAAACGTTTGGCGCGCTTATCAACTAAAGCGTTGGAAGAAACAACGTCGGCAACGGTTAACGCCCGGGCGACCAACAATTAGTGGTCAACTACCACATCTAAAAGCGCAACGAACGGCAAAGACAAAGTGGCGGTTGACAGCGTTATTGAGCACCTTCACATTGGGTGCTTGTGTGGCAATCTATTTTATGTTGCCGATTAGCGACGTTCAACAAATGACGGTCAACGGGACTAAATCAGTGCCTGATCAACAGGTGATTAATGCGAGTGGCGTACGGATTGGCGATAACGTCCTGACACAAATCTGGCAGGAAAAAGCGATTGAGAAGCGGATTCACCAGAAACTACCTAAGGTGAAAAGCGTAAATGTCAAAGTTGATCAGTTTAATCAACTGACATTGGCGATTAAGGAATATCCTACGGTGGGCTATCTAGTGCGGCATAAACAATATTATCCAATCTTAGAAAATGGCACGATTTTAAAGACGAAAATGGCGCAGTCTCTCGGCAATAGCCCTGTCTATAGTCAATTTAAAAATGACGCCTTCTTAAAGCAAGGGTTAAAACTATATCAAGCTTTTCCAAACAGCATTCAAAGTGCTGTGTCGGAAATTCGTTTAACAGCTAAGAACAATAATCCTTATCAAGTTCACTTATATATGAATGATGGTAATGAGGTTGTTGGGGATTTGCGGACACTTGCCAAGAAAATTAAATATTATCCCACACTGGCGAAACAAATGGACGGTAAGGGACGAATTGACTTAGAAGTTGGCGCTTACGCCAAATTATTTGATAATTCTGAGGCTGATTCAACAAAAAATTAGTTAACACTGTTTAAAAAGATTGGATTGGCTTTCTAAATCTAGTCGAAATGTGGTACTATTTAGCATAGGAATCATTTTATTCTAATTGAATGCAAGGAGGTTCCACACACTTAATGGAGAATTCAAAAATATATGTCGGTCTTGATGTCGGAACTACTTCAATTAAGGTAATTGTTGCAGAATCAATTAATAAACAACTTAATGTGATTGGCGTCGGATCAGCTAGATCAAACGGATTAAGTCGCGGGACGATTGTGGACATTGATCAAGCGGTTACCGCTATCCAACAAGCCGTACAACAAGCAGAACAAAAAGCAAATATTGAAATTAATCGGGTTGTTGCTGGAATTCCAGCCAACCAACTACAAATCGAAGAATGCCAAGGGATGATTGCGGTCTCTGATCAATCTAAGGAAATTACTGGTCAAGATGTGCAAGACGTTGCTAGTGCCGCATTGGTTCGGAATTTACCACCTGAACGTGAAATCCTCAATATCTTACCGCAATCGTTTACGGTTGATGGATTTGATGGGATTAAAGATCCACGCGGAATGATGGGGGTTCGGCTTGAGATGAACGGAATTTTGTTCACCGCACCCAAGACAATGATTCATAATTTAAAGAAATGTATTGAAAAAGCGGGTTTAACACTATCACAACTCGTAGTGAACCCATTAGCACTTGGTAAGCTAGCCTTATCAGACGGGGAACAAGATTTTGGGGCAATCGTTGTCGACCTTGGCGGTGGTCAAAGTACAGCTGCTGTGATTCATGATCATCAATTAAAATTTACGGCGATTGATCAAGAAGGTGGCGACCATATGACCAAGGATATTTCCGTGGTCTTGAACACGTCAATTGAAAATGCTGAAAAAGCTAAACGAGATTATGGTAATGCTGATTCATTGGCTGCTTCAGAAGAAGAACAAATTCCAATTGAAGTTGTTGGTCAAGCCTTACCAGTGCAAGTGACAGAGAAAAAATTAGCTGAGATTATTGAAGCACGGACGATGCAGATTTTTGATCGTTTGAAAGCTGAATTGGATAAAGTACACGCTTTTGATATGCCTGGTGGGGTGATTATGACCGGTGGCGTGACAGCTTTACCTGGGATTGTCGACTTGGCTAAGGAAATCTTTAATTGCCCAGTGAAGTTATACATTCCAGATCAAATGGGCTTGCGGCACCCATCATTTGCCCAAGGGTTGAGTTTAATTAACTACATAGCTAACTTGTCGGAAGTTGATTGGTTGGTCCAAGGCGCACTTGGGAATGTAGCACAGACTGAATTAGACCAAACAGTGACGAAATCAACAATGAAACCTCAAGCAACAACCAAAGAAGTACCAAGTAAGAAAACCAAACCTAAAAATCAATCAAAAAATGCATTCGAAGGCCTGAAAAATTTCTTTAGTAACTTTTTTGAATAAGGGCTAGTCGTAACAGGAGGAAAAACAGATGGAATATTCATTAGATGCAGCACAAGAAAATAGCGGCGCAATCATCAAAGTAATCGGCGTCGGTGGTGCTGGTGGTAACGCTGTCAACAGAATGATCAACGAAGGCGTTAAAGGCGTTCATTTTATTGCGGCTAACACTGACGTTCAAGCACTTGAAGATTCAAAAGCTGAAACAAAGATCCAATTAGGACCTAAGTTGACTCGCGGCCTCGGTGCCGGCGCAACTGCTGAAATCGGCCAAAAAGCTGCTGAAGAGAGTGAAGAAGTCCTCAACGAAGCCTTAAAAGGCGCTGACATGATCTTTGTCACAGCCGGCATGGGTGGCGGTACCGGAACTGGCGCTGCCCCTGTTGTTGCCAAAATTGCTAAAGATCTTGGCGCACTAACGGTGGGGGTTGTTACTCGTCCATTTACATTTGAAGGCCCTAAACGTGGTAAAAACGCCGCTTCAGGGATTGCTGAATTAAAGCAACATGTTGATACAATGGTCATCATTGCTAATAACCGGTTACTCGAAATTGTTGACAAGAAGACACCAATGATGGAAGCCTTCAAAGAAGCCGATAATGTTTTACGTCAAGGGGTTCAAGGGATTTCTGACTTAATTACATCACCAGGGTTTGTCAACTTGGATTTTGCTGATGTTAAAACAGTTATGGCTAACCAAGGCTCTGCCTTGATGGGGATTGGTTCAGCAACGGGTGAAAACCGGACAGCTGAAGCAACGAAGAAGGCTATTTCATCACCATTATTGGAAGTTTCAATCGATGGTGCAGAACAAGTCCTCTTAAACATCACGGGTGGACCAGACTTGTCATTATTTGAAGCGCAAGATGCTGCTGGTATCGTGCAACAAGCTGCAACTAACGATGTTAACTTGATTTTCGGGACTTCAATCAACGAAAATCTTGGTGATGAAGTTGTTGTAACGGTTATTGCAACTGGGATTGATGAAGATAACAACAAACGTCGTCCAGCAACAAACAATTCAGCACCAAAGACAACAGCGCCTTCAACACCATCAGAACAAAATAATGATCCATTTGTAGATTGGGATATGCGTCGCGAACCAAGTGCCCGCGAGCAAGCGCAAGCAACTGAAAAATTTGATGAAATTGAAAAGAAAGATTTCGATATCTTCAAACGGACAGCCCAAGCGGATGATAATAAGCAAGATAACCAAAATGGGGACGATGTGCCGCCATTTTTCAAGCGCCGTCGCAATAACTAAGGAGGATGACTCATGGCTGGTAAGTTTAGTCTTAGCAATTTTTTCGGCATGTCAGATGAAGATGAATATGCTAATACGCAAGAAACTGCGGCTGTCACTAATGAAGGTGAACCAAGTGTTCGCCCGAATAACGTCGTCTCGATGCAAGCTGCGGGAGCTACTAAAATGAATAAAATTGTCTTATGTGAACCACGGATTTATTCCGACGCAAAAAAAGTCGGCAAAAGTTTACTTGAAAATAAAGCAGTGATTGTTAACTTCACACGAATTGAAGCGACACAAGCCACTCGAATTGTTGATTTCCTAACAGGGGCAGTTTTTGCCATCAACGGTGAAATTCAACGGGTTGGTGATCAGATTTTCTTATGTACGCCACCAAACTATGAAATCGATGGTAATCTTTCAGATATTGTCGATCAAAATGATTTTGATATTGAGGTGAACTAGGTGCAACTATTTTTATTTTATGTGCTCTTGATGCTCATGTATGTGGTACGGATTTATAGTGGCATCGTCGTAATCTATTGTTTATTAACGTGGATTCCAGAGGCGATGGGCAGTAAATTAGGGCGCTTTGTTGCTAAGTTAGTTGAACCTTTCTTAGAAATCTTTGACCGCTTCATTCCTGCAATCGGTGGTATTGGGATTTCAGCCATTGCTGCGTTTTTCGTTTTATATTTAGTAGAACGTGGGATCGGCTTACTCGCACAATTATTAGTGGGGATGTAATCAATGGTCAATCAAGCAGATGTCTATCAACATTTTAGAAAAAGCGAGGCGCCATTTGTTGCGCAGGTTTTGGATTGGATTGAGCAAGCACAAGTTGAATATCGACCAATCTTAACGGCGTTTTTAGATCCGCGTCAAGCGTTTATTTTACAAACCTTGGTCGGTGAAAAAGGGGACGTCCGTTATCACTTTAATGGCGGATATAACGCTGCTGAACGGAAACGGGCAATGATTGCTCCAGATTACTTTGAACCAACGGATGCGGATTTTGAGATTCAATTATTTGAGATTCGGTACCCGATTAAATTTGCAAACCTATCACATGGGAAGGTGCTTGGCACGCTTGTGAATGCTGGCATTGACCGTGATGTTTTTGGGGATATTATGACCGATGAAGAACGCTGGCAATTCTTTGTGACGAAGAAGATGGCAGGCTATGTCGAAGAGCAAATCACTAAGATTGGTCGCGTATCAGTTCATTTGCAAGAACAAGACTATACACAGTTGTTGACGCCTAAGGACGCTTGGCAATTCGAACAAACGACTGTCAGCTCGTTTCGCTTGGATACGATCATTTCAACTGTTTACAATCTGTCGCGACAACGCGCTAAAGAATTAATTCAAGCCAACAAAGTTAAACTGAATTGGCAAGCATTTGATAAACCAGACTTTGAATTAGCACTATTAGATATCGTCTCTGTTCGTGGTTTTGGCCGGATTCAACTCCAATCGATTGATGGTCAGACTCGTAAAGAAAAATATCGAGTGACACTGGGGATTTTAAGAAAATAATTGCTGAAAAAGATGGAGGAATTTCAAAATGGTTTTAACACCTTTAGATATTCATAACAAAGAATTTAACACAAAAATGCGGGGTTACAATCCGGATCAAGTCAATGATTTCTTAGATCAAGTGATTAAAGACTACGAATCAGTTTTAACAGAAAATGAAAGTTTAAAAGCGGAATTAAAATCAAGCGATGAAAAAGTAACGTATTTTAATGAATTGAAAGATGCGTTGAACCAATCAATCATTGTTGCACAAGAAGCGGCTGACCGTGTTAAAGATAACGCTAAAAAAGAAGCTGAAATGATTCAAACTGAATCAGAAAAGAATGCAAAATCAATGTTGGATGATGCAACTGAAAAATCAAACCACATCATTGACGATGCAACTGAACGTGCAAAACAAATTGCAATCGAAACCGATGACTTGAAGAAACAAACACGGATTTTCCGTCAAAGATTACAAGTTATGCTTGAATCACAATTAGAAGTGGTTAAGAGTCCTGAATGGACAGATTTATTAGCTAAAGATGATTTAGCGGACCATCAAGCTCTTTCAGCTGAAATTGATATGACAGACCTTGACAACCATGGGTCAAATCAAGTAAACTCGGATGCAGAAGTTAAACCTTGGGGTCAAATTGCTGAAGATGATGTGACAACAACGCAAACCATTATTTTCCCTGGTGAAGAAACACCAGTCGAAGAAGATGACAATGATGAAGTGCTCTCCGATGTAGTCGAAGACACCGATTCAGATGAAGTGGTTGAAGCTGTTACGGATTCTTACAACCCAATTGAAAACCAAGTAACAGATTTAAATAAGGACTAGCAAGCAAAACATCATTTAAGCGAGCCAACGACGGTGGAAGGTTGGTAATGCTCTGTTTAGCGGTGTATCACCTTATTTCATTCCAGATGAATTGAGTAATTTGGGACGCTTAATGCGCGTTATTGCATGTTGAGGAAGGTCATTGACCTTCAAATTTAGGTGGTACCACGAAGATTTCGTCCTATTCAGGGCGGGATCTTTTTTTGTTTTTAAAAATAAAGGAGTGATTTGATGCGTATCAAAGAAACATTAAACCTGGGCAAGACAGCTTTCCCAATGCGAGCAGGTTTACCGAATCGTGAAATCGATTGGCAAAAAGGTTGGGCCGATAACAACCTCTATCAACAACGGCAAAAATTAAATGAAGGTAAACCTTCATTCATTCTTCATGATGGCCCGCCATTTGCGAACGGCAACATCCACATGGGTCACGCCTTAAATAAAACAAGTAAAGATATTATCGTTCGTTACAAATCAATGAACGGGTTCCGCGCACCTTTTGTTCCTGGATGGGATACACATGGTTTGCCAATCGAACAAGCCTTGGCTAAAAAGGGTATCAAGCGGAAAGAAATGAGCCTCGTTGATTATCGTAAACTTTGTTACGACTATGCCATGGAACAAGTCAACAAGCAACGCGAAGATTTCAAGCGTCTTGGGATTTCTGCTGATTGGGATAACCCATACATCACTTTAACAGCTGATTTTGAAGCTGAAGAAATTCGGGTCTTCGGTGAAATGGCTAAAAAAGGTTATATCTATAAAGGTAAGAAGCCCGTTTACTGGTCACCTTCATCAGAATCAACTTTAGCGGAAGCTGAAATTGAATACAAAGACATCAAGTCACCATCAATGTACGTGGCGTTTAACGTGGTGGATGGGAAAGACTTATTAGATGCGGATACAAAATTCATCATCTGGACAACAACCCCATGGACAATTCCTGCTAACTTAGGGATTGCGGTTAACCCAGCTTTCGATTATGTTCAAGTGTTAGCTGACGGCCAAAAATACGTTGTGGCAGCAGAACGTTTGAACAAGATGACTGATCTTCTTGGTTGGGAATCAGTTGAAATCTTGAAGACTTTCAAAGGTGCTGACATGGAATTAATGACAGCCCGCCACCCATTATATGACCGTGAATCATTGGTGATCTTAGGTAACCACGTGACATTAGAAACTGGGACTGGTTTAGTGCATACGGCACCAGGTCACGGTGAAGATGATTATAACGCTGGCACTAAATATAAGTTACCAGTCCTTTCAGTCGTTGACAGCAAAGGGATTATGACTGAAGATGCCCCTGGTTTTGAAGGCGTTTATTACGATAAAGCCAATCCAATGGTGACAGAAGCGCTTGAAAAGAACGGTTCATTATTGAAACTCGACTTCTTCACGCATAGTTACCCACATGACTGGCGGACAAAGAAACCCGTTATCTTCCGGGCAACAGCCCAATGGTTTGCTTCAATCGATGCGTTCCGCGATCAAATCTTAGCACAAATCGAAAAAGTTGAATTCATGCCAGAATGGGGAAAGACCCGTCTTTACAACATGATTCGTGATCGTGGCGATTGGGTTATCTCTCGTCAACGGGCATGGGGTGTGCCATTACCAATCTTCTATGCTGAAGACGGCACAGAAATCGTCATGCCAGAAACAATCGAACGTGTGGCGCAACTCTTTGCAGAGCATGGTTCAAACGTTTGGTTTGAATGGGATGCTAAAGACTTATTACCAGCAGGCTTTACACATCCTGGGAGTCCAAATGGTGAATTTACAAAAGAAAAAGATATCATGGATGTCTGGTTTGATTCAGGTTCATCACATCAAGCTGTGTTAGCGGCTCGCGATGACTTAACTTATCCAGCGGACTTAATCTTAGAAGGTTCAGATCAATATCGTGGCTGGTTTAACTCAAGTTTAATTACCAGTGTTGCAGTTGGCGAAGTCAGCCCTTATAAAGCTGTTATTTCACAAGGCTTTGTCTTAGATGGTAACGGTCGTAAGATGAGTAAATCACTTGGGAACACAATCTTGCCTGAAAAGATCATCAAACAAATGGGGGCGGATATTGTGCGCCTCTGGGTCGCTTCAGTTGATGCTAGCTCAGACGTGAAAGTCACAATGGAAAACTTCCAACAAGTCAGTGAAGCTTACCGGAAGATCCGGAACACAATGCGGTTCATGATTGCGAACACAACTGATTTCGATCCTGCTAAAGATACAGTTGATTACGCAGAATTAGGTTCAGTTGATAAGTTCATGTTGGTGCGCTTAAACGCAATCATCGCCAGCTGTAAAGCGGCGTATGATGCTTACGACTTTGCCACAGTTTATAAGACAATTAACATGTTCTTGACGAACGAATTATCAGCCTTCTACTTAGACTTCGCCAAAGACGTTGTTTATATCGATGGTCAAAATGATGCACCTCGTCGTAACATACAAACTGTTTTCTATGCAGTAGCAGTAGCCTTGACGAAGTTATTGACACCAATCTTGCCACACACAGCTGAAGAAATCTGGAGCTACTTACACGAACCAGAAGAATTCGTTCAATTAGCTGAAATGCCAGAAGTTGAACATTTTGCCGGTGAAGAAGACTTAGTTGAAACTTGGAATGCCTTCATGGGGATCCGTGACGATGTCTTAAAAGCTCTTGAAACAGCCCGGATGGACAAGGTCATCGGTAAGTCATTAGAAGCGGCCGTAACACTTTATCCAAACGAAGCCAATGCTGCTTTATTAGCTTCATTGGATGCTGATGTTAAACAATTATTGATTGTCTCACAATTAACAATTGCGGATCAATCAGCCGATGTTCCAACAGAAGCGACTCAATTTGATGGCATTTCGGTTAGTGTTGCGCATGCTGAGGGGGATGTTTGTGATCGTTGTCGGATGATTAAGACTGATATCGGTTCAGATGATAAGTTCCCAATGCTTTGTGCGCGTTGTGCTGCAACTGTCACAGTCAACTACCCAGAAGCAGTTGCGGAAGGTTTAGAAAAATAATTAATGTGTTAAGGCGGTGCGAATATCAAATTCGCACCGCTTTTTTTGTGCAATCGATAATAATTAGATAACGTTTTCATTGCTATAAAATTAATCTTTGCTAATAATTTCACTATTAATGATTATTTGTTGTTAGAATGAAAATAGTAATCGGAACGGGTGGGTAAATGACACGACGACAAGCGACTAAGCGCTATATGGCAATGATTTTAATCGAATTATTAATGGATCAAAAAGCGACGAAATTGACGGTCGCGACTTTTTTGAAGACGGCTAATTTGTCACGAACGACCTTTTATAATCATTTTCCAACGGGCATGTGCGGCTTATTTTGGTGGACACTTGAACAACAAATTATTCAAAAAGTTGATGAGAGTATAGTGAGTGGCGATTGGGAATCTGGCTGTCATGAAGCCATTCAATTTATTACACGGTATCGCATGTTTTGCTTGAATTTATATCATCTAGCGGATTATCCGGAACGCCGCCGCTTTTTTGAACAGGTTATGAAACAGATTATTCATAAGGCATTGCGCCATTACAAAGCACAATACACGCCACAACAGTTAAATCACTTGGAAGACTTTTACGGCGGTGCAATCATTCGCCAACTAGATTGTTGGTTTGAAAATAATCTGCAGACCGAACCGGAGGTGATTGATGAGCGGTTATGTTTTAATTTGAAGCAGCTTGAGCAAATCGTTAAAAGTAACTAAACAATTTAGTGATATTGTTCACTTTCCGAACAATTCGCTGAACTTGTAACTGGAATGCTGCCCAGGTTTTGCTACACTAAGGATGTACCAAAAAATAATATTAATAGCAACTCCACACAACGAAAAGCCCTACCGGAATACGGTAGGGCTTTTTGTATACATTACACAAGATGTACTAGAATAAAGAAAAACAAGAAGAATGACCGTAGCAACGGACAAAGGTTTATCTTTTTTTAATAAAAATAGCGCTATCATAAACATAAGGAGGAAAATATGACTGGTTATATGAATCAGATATTGAATGCTTTGTTAAAGAATGGAGATTACATGACAGCAAATGAATTGGCCGATGTAGTTGCCGTATCTCAAAAAACGATTTACAGGTCGGTTAAATCGATAAATGAGACTTATAAAATGACTTTAGTAGAATCGGAGCATGGAAGAGGCTATTTGTTAAATTACCAGAATTATTTACAAATAATGAAGCAAACTCACGAAAAAGATTATGTCGCATTCTCGCCAGTTGAGAGACGAAATGTAATTATATTAAGTTGTCTATTCAATGCACCATTCACGAAAAGTATAGAAAATTTATACCATAAGTTTTATGTGAGTGAAACATTGATTCGACAAGAGGCTCCTATGTCAAGAATCCGGACATAAAAGTACGAACAAATTTGACTTTCAATTTAAATTACTTAATTTAATTTTCGGAGGCCGAAGTTTTAGTCCCGTTCAGATTTTAAAAACGCTTTAGAGTATATTAAATAAGCCCCAACA
>NZ_JBJKTM010000022.1:0-27464 GCF_046580785.1 Latilactobacillus sp. VITA-14 | reverse complement strand
GAGCACATTAGTGCTCAAGATTTAACGACGACGTTACTCCAAATTAACCAGCGACCGCTTAAAATACTCGACTGGCAAACACCGTATCAGGTTATGCTGACAAATTTGTCCAAAAATTCGGATTAAATTTGCAATCTACCAATTAAAGTTTTTACTTTAATTATGATGGTTTTTTTAGGTATTTCATTTACGATAATATTCACTATTTATTAAAAATAGTCATTACTATTGGTCCGCATACGAAATTGATGAGAACTTATTAAACGTTTTGACAAATAATAATTTGACTGTCCCTCGTGCACCCGCACGGTTTTTTTCGATAATCACTTCAACTTCTCCAACGTCCGCATCATCTGACTGCTGTGGCGCTGGTGCTGGCGGATTGCCACCACCGAAATCATCGCCATCTTCCCCAGGTTCATCGCGATAGTAATCATCACGATATAAGAAAGCAACGATATCAGCATCTTGTTCGATTGATCCTGATTCACGAATATCTGAAAGGACTGGGCGTTTATCTTGTCGTTGTTCAACCCCACGAGAGAGTTGAGAGAGCGCAATGACCGGTACCCGTAATTCTTTAGCCAATTTCTTTAATTGACGTGAAATCGCCGAGACTTCTTGTTGCCGGTTTTCTTGGCCGGAACCTTCAATTAGTTGCAAGTAATCAATGACGATTAAGCCAACGCCCCCTTTTTCCTTCGCTAAGCGCCGACATTTCGCCCGAATTTCCGCCATTTTCACGCCGGGCGTATCATCAATATAGATATTCGCTTTTGAAAGGCTCCCCATGGCTACAATTAGATTCTGCCATTCAAGTTCGTCGAGTTGCCCGGTTCTTAGATGGTTGGCGTCAATACTTCCTTCTGCACACAACATCCGGTTAACGAGTTGTTCAGCACCCATTTCCAAACTAAAAATTGCAATATTCTCATTGGTTTTCGTCCCGATATTCTGAGCAATGTTTAAGACAAACGCGGTTTTCCCCACCCCGGGCCGGGCCGCTAAAATAATGAGTTCATCTTCATGCAAACCCGCAGTAATCTTATCTAAATCGCGGTATCCCGTTGATAGACCCGTAATGTCTTCTTCATTTTGATATAACTTATCAATTTGTTCAATTGAACTCGTTAAGACATCTGAAATTGATTTGAACCCGGCCTTATTTTGCCGTTCGGAAACATCCATGATTTCCTTTTCAGCGGTATCTAAAATATCCGTGACGTCTTCATCTTGCGCGTAACCCTTTGCCACAATATTTTGAGCGGTTTGGATTAAACGGCGCAGCATTGCTTTTTCAGAGACAATCTTGGCATAATAAACTACGTTGGCTGCCGTTGGTACAGCCTCAGCCAACTCAGCTAAATAACCAATACCACCGATATCTTCCAATTGGTTCTGCGCATCGAGGGCACTCTTTAAAGTCACCGCATCGATTCCTTCACCCCGTTCGTTTAATTCAACCATCGTCTCGAAGATCAAACGGTGGGCTTTACGATAAAAATCGTCGGCAGTAACGTATTCCATTGCTTCAACGAGCGCATCGCCACTAATAAAGACGGCCCCTAAAACGGCCTGTTCCGCCTCATTATTCTGCGGCGGTACTTGTTCAATTAGTTCATTATTCACCATTTTTACTCCTTTGGTTAATCGACTTCAATTACTCACTAGTTTACTCAAAATACCAGTGACTGGCAACAGTCACCGATTGGTCAGCAATAAAAAAAGCCGTGATAGTGGTGCTAATCACGGTCTTTTCAATCATTCATTTTATTATTCGGTTACGATATGCACACGAATCGTAGCTGTTACATCAGGGTGAATCCGTACATCAACATTCCGGTAACCCAACGCTTTGATTGGTTCTGGTAAATCAATTTTCCGTTTATCAACATTGATCTGATATTGTTGAGCCAATGCTTGGGCAATTTGCTTGCTTGGAATTGAACCAAATAAGCGGCTGTCTTCGCCCGCTTTAGATTTGATTTCAACGATTGTTTTATCGTCTTCAATTTTGGCTTTTAAAACCTTTGCTTCCGCTAATTCAGCAGCTGCATTTTTAGCTTCAGCATGTTGTTGGCCTTTTAAAGCACTGATAGCAGCTGATGTTGCGGGTTTTGCTCTCCCATTTTTAATTAAAAAGTTTTGTGCGTAACCATCTGGCACATCTTTCACTTGGCCTTTTTTACCTTTACCGCGTACATCTTCTAAGAAAATAACTTTCATTGTTCTGACCACCTTATCTAATTAATCGTTTGTTGCTTCCTCGTCCGTTTCCGGATCAAATAGCTCTGCCAAAACCGTTAATAACTTCGCCTTGGCTTCGGAAACAGTCGTATCTGCCATCTGCGTTGCCGCATTGGAAAGATGACCACCGCCACCTAATTTCTCCATAATCACTTGCACATTCACATCACCTAGACTCCGCGCTGAAATGGCAATCATGCCATCTGGGCGTTTCACAATGACAAACGAGGCTTCAATGTCTGACAATGACAGCAAGGTATCCGCTGCTTGTGCTGCGATGACCGGATCGTAGGTACGGTTGTCCTCACCCATACATAATGCCATATTTGGCTCAACCATTTCAATGGTTTCAATTAAGTGATTCTTTTGAATATAATTATCGACATTTTCTTTTAACAAGTGTTGAACCATCGAAGCATCAGCCCCAACTGAACGTAAATAACTAGCTGCGTCAAACGTTCGCGTCCCAGTTCGCATTGAAAATGACTGCGTATCAACCGTAATCCCAGCCAACATCGTTGTGGCTTCGAACTTATTAATATTAGCGACATTTTGTGGTTGATATTCAAACATTTCCGTCACTAACTCACACGTTGAAGAGGCGTAGGGCTCGATATAAACCAACATTGGGTTTTCTGGGAACTCTTCCCCACGACGATGGTGATCGATGACAATCGTCCGCTGAGCAAGCTTCTCGTACAACTTAGGCGCCATTGTTATGGATGGTTTAGAATGATCGACCATCACTAATAAACTATTGGCCGTTGCTTTTTCGAGCGCTTCTTCAGGCGACAACACTTCCACTGCAATTTCAGGGTAGGCTTTAACTTCCTCTAAAAGACGTTGAATATCTGTATGAATATTGTTTTGGTCAACGACCACGTAGCACTTCTTACCGTTCATCTCGGCAATCCGGCGAATCCCAAATGAGGCGCCCAATGCATCCATATCTGGCCGAATATGGCCCATAACAAAGACTTCGTCAACTTGTTTGAAGATTTCTTGTAAGGCTTGTGAAATCATCCGTGCACGAACCCGCGTCCGTTTTTCCATCGGATTAGTCTTACCACCATAAAAACGTGCTTGTCCTTCACTCGCTTTGACAACGACTTGGTCACCACCACGACCGAGGGCAAGATCCAAATTGCTCTGTGAAGTTGTTGCTAGAACGGCTAAATCGGATTCCCCATAAGCAAACCCAACACTCAACGTTAGTGGGAAGTTTTGTTTGGATGTTTCTTCTCGAATTTCATCTAAAATCTTAAACTTCTCTTGTTCAGCGGCGTATAATGATTTGGCGTACGCCAAAACAAAGAAATGATCATCATCAACTCGCTTCAAGAACATCTGAAACTGATTCGCCCAGCGTGATAACTCGTTGGTGACATAGTTATTCAGATTAGAAACAGATTGATCATCCATTGTCTGAGTGATTTCATCATAATTATCTAAGAACACTTGCCCGATGGCTACTTGCTCATCTTCATAACGATCTTCAATGGCCGCATAGCGTGTAATATCGAGAAGATAAACCACCCCAATGCTTTCTTGGATAATGATTTGGAATTGATTATCGCCCCAACGAACAATTTTTGTTTCATTAGCATCTTCATTTTGTGCCACTAATTCTGCCAACTCTGGATCGACAGACTTAATCTTTTTGCCTAAAACTTCTTTATTACCGAAATATTGCTGTAAATAAGGATTCGTCCATTGAATCTCACCTGATTCGTTGTACAATAAAATCCCAATTGGCATCTTAATTAAAGCCTCTTGCTCGCCGCGCTTAATGCGGTACGACAAGTCCGAGACATACTTGGCTGTATTCTCAGTGACCGTTTCGATCGCGTATAGCACAGTAATGACCGTCCCGATTAGCAGCACGAATAAAATTAGAGCAATTAGCCAATCTAACATCGCAGCAAATACCAAACTAACCGCTGTAAGGCACAACAAAATCAGGGCAACGGTCCGCAGGCGAGTATCATCTAAAAACTGTGGTAATTTTAATTGTTTAAACTTATTTTTCATGTAAACTCCTTAATTCTAGATCCCATTCTGATTCTTGTTCATCTATCATTGAGTCTATGTGGTTCTTTACTAAAACTTAAAAAATGCTACTTTTATTTTAGCACAATTGCCCTACAATTACCGCTTTGAACCCGTAATTTAATCCCATGTTCCCCTATTAAAGCGCACAAAAAAAGACCTGCTAAACACTGTTTAGCAGGTCTTTTGGTTGACTGATTAGTCTTCTGTAACGAATGGTAATAAGCCCATAATCCGTGCGCGTTTGATTGCAATTGTCAAACGACGTTGGTTTTTAGCACTTGTACCAGATACCCGACGAGGTAAAATCTTACCGCGTTCTGAGATAAAACGTTTCAATAAATCAGTGTCTTTGTAGTCGATATATTCGATGTGGTTAGCAGCGATGAAATCAACCTTACGACGACGACGGTTGCCGCCTCTTCTTTGTTGAGCCATTGAAAGTTCCTCCTTCCAAAACAGTTTATTTTAGAAAGGTAAATCATCATCTGAAATATCAATTGCTTGACCATTATTTGCAAATGGATCGGCTTGAGTGTTATTTGCAGCTGATGGATTACCCGATTGTTGAGGGCTGGTAAATCCAGATTGTTGGCTACCATTGCTTTGATTGTTGTTAAAGTTTTGGCTTGCGCCATCCCCTTGCCGTTGCTCCGTTGTTGTCCGTGATTCTAACAATGAGAAGTTATCAACGACCACTTCGGTTACGTATACACGTTGACCTTGTTGGTTTTCATAATTTCTCGTTTGTAGACGGCCATCAACTCCGACTAGTGAGCCTTTCTTAGTGAAATTAGCGAAATTTTCCGCTGATTTACGCCAGATGACACAGTTGATAAAGTCTGCTTCACGATCACCATTGGCATTCGTGAATTGACGGTTCACTGCGATTGAGAAAGTCCCAACAGCAGCACCACTAGAAGTGTAACGTAAGTCAACATCGCGTGTTAGCCGACCAACGAGTACAACTCGATTAATCATTCTGTCAGCTCCCCTCTATTCAATAATTACAATTCAAAATTAGTCTTCGCGTTTAACGATCATATGGCGTAATACTGAGCCATCAATCTTAGCTAGACGATCAAATTCGTTTAAAGCTTCATCATTATCAGCTAAAACATTTACGATATGGTAAATGCCTTCGTGTTGATTGTTGATTTCATAAGCTAAACGACGTTTTGACCAGTCTTTTGAATCAATCACTTCAGCGCCGTTGTCTTTTAAGATGCCGTCGTAACGGTTGACAAGAGCTGTTTTACTTTCTTCATCAAGTGTTGTTGAGATGATGTAAGTAACTTCGTATTTTGATTGAGCCATGACTGTTCACCTCCTTATGGACTTTAGGTTCTTACCTGTGTAAGAACAAGGAGTAACTGACTAATAAAAATTAGCCTCACGATTTAGACCCTGTGTCTAAATCACAGATACTCACAAGATAAAATTCTATCATAACGGCCGTTAAAATACAATCTAAAATAAAAATCGTTGCTGCTAACACGCTTGGTAACAGTTGTTACAAGTGTATTTACGCAGAAACGATTTTTATTTTTTTAATTTAATTAATTTTCTGAATCTTGATCATCTGATGCCGATTGATCGGCTTCAGCCCGCGCGAGTAATTCATCGACTTGTGCTAAGCCAGTATCAGTAGTGTCATCAGTTGGTGCTATTGGTGCCGTCGTTGCTTCTGGTGTTTCAGGTTCATCTGGTTCAGCTTCGACTTTCGCCATTGTTGCGACCTTCGCTTCGTCATCCACCCGGATTAAACGCACACCAAGTGTGGCCCGGCCAGTTTGTGAAACGTTAGCGACCTTGAAACGAATCAAGACGCCAGTATCAGTGATTAAGAGAATATCCTCTTCTCCAGTGACGGCAGCAATCCCAGCTAATGGGCCGTTCTTTTCAGTGATGTTGGCAGTCTTAATCCCTTTACCACCACGACCCTTGATTGGGTAATCTGCAACCGGTGTCCGTTTGCCGTACCCTTTTTCAGAGATAACAAGGATTTCTTGACCCGGAATCAGTAAGTCAGAGCCAACCACATAGTCGCCTTCACGTAACCGAATCCCACGCACACCAGCAGCGGTTCTCCCCATCGAACGGACAGCTGTCTCACTAAATGACACAGCATAACCATTATGGGTCCCGATAAAGATATTTTGTTGCCCATCAGTCATCAAGACGTTACTTAATTCATCCTCTTCCCGCAAGGTCAATGCTTTCAACCCATTGCTACGGATATTGGCGAATTCAGAAACGGATGTCCGTTTGACCGTCCCTAAGCGGGTAATAAAGAAGAGTGATTGTTCGTCTTGCACTTCTTTACCAACATTAACCACGGTCTGAACGCGTTCATCAGAATTAATGCCTAATAAGTTAATGATTGGAATTCCCTTAGCAGTCCGCCCATATTCTGGAATTTCATACCCTTTGGCACGGTAAACTTTCCCAGTATTGGTGAAGAATAAGAGCACTTCATGAGTCGAAGTCGAAAGCAAGTGTTCGATGAAGTCGTCATCATGGACGCCCATCCCTTGAATCCCACGACCACCACGATTTTGAACTTTGAATTCGCTGGCTGGTAATCGTTTAATGTAGCCGTTATGCGTTAATGCAATCACAACGTCTTCTTCTTCGATTAAGTCTTCGTCTTCAAGACTAAGCACTTCACCCACCAATAATTCTGTCCGGCGTTTGTCACCGAATTTACTTTGGAGTTCAAGCAATTCATCGTAGATAATCTTCTTAATGCGTTCTGGTTTGGCTAAAATATCTTTCAAATCAGCAATTAAAGTCATCAAATTATTGTATTCATTTTCGACTTTATCACGTTCCAAACCGGTTAATCGAACTAAACGCATATCCAAGATGGCTTGCGCTTGTTTATCCGATAAATCATAACGATCCATCAACAAGACCTTAGCGGCATCACCTGTATTCGAACCACGAATGATCTGAATAATCGCATCGATATGGTCTAAAGCAATGCGTAACCCAGCTAAAATGTGCGCCCGCGCTTCGGCCTTCTTCAAATCAAATTCAGTCCGCCGACGAATGACTTCTTCTTGGTGCACTAAGTAGTGTTCCAAGATTGATTTCAAACTCAAGACTTTAGGGGCACCATTCACGATGGCCACCATATTAAATGAGAATGAGGTTTGTAATGGTGTCAATTTGTACAGGTTATTCAAGACAACTGAAGCACTCATATCCCGACGCACATCGATTACGATGCGCATCCCATCACGATCAGATTCATCGTTTAAATCGGTAATCCCTTCAAGCCGTTTGTCACGGGCTAATTCAGCAATCCGTTCGACCAACTTGGCCTTATTAACCATGTATGGAATTTCAGTGACAATAATCCGTTCTTTGCCGTTCTTTTGGACCTCAACGTCCACTTTAGCGCGAAGGGTGATTGTCCCTTTACCAGATTCATACGCATGGCGAATACCAGATTTACCCATCACTAACCCACCAGTTGGAAAATCAGGGCCAGGTAAGGCATCCATCAAATCAGCGGTTGTCGCATCTGGATTATCCATCAAGATGTGTAATGCGCTAATCACTTCGGCTAAATTGTGCGGTGGAATATTGGTTGTCATCCCAACGGCAATCCCAGTCGCCCCGTTGACGAGTAGGTTCGGGAAACGGGCTGGTAAAACAGCGGGTTCGCGTTCTGACTCATCATAATTCGGTACATAATCAATTGTATTCTTATTGATATCACGTAACATTTCGACAGCCATCTTGCTCATCCGAGCTTCGGTGTACCGCATTGCGGCAGCACCATCACCATCGACAGAGCCGAAATTCCCATGACCATCCACTAACATGTAACGATAACTAAAATCTTGTGCCATCCGCACCATTGCTTCATAAATCGCTGAATCACCATGTGGATGGTACTTCCCCATAACATCCCCAACAATTCTAGCAGATTTCTTGTAAGGCTTTTCGGGAGTGACCCCTAATTCATTCATTCCGTATAAAATTCGGCGTTGAACAGGTTTTAACCCATCACGAACGTCTGGTAAGGCACGCGCAACAATGACACTCATTGCATATTCCAGGAATGATTTACGCATTGTCTTAGATAAATTGACGTTTTCAATCCGACCGTCTTGGCCAATTTCGTTTGCCATTAATCTATAAACCCCTCTCAGTCAGTCTTTCAATGTGTCCGTTTAAGCGGCGAACACGCTATGCATCGATGCTCTTTGGATCCATGTAAACGGCATTTTCTTCAATGAAAATCCGACGAGGTTCAACCCGATCGCCCATTAACATTTCAAAAATTTGATCCGCTTCTTCGGCATCTTCAACGTTAACCCGCAACATGCGCCGGTTTTCAGGATCCATGGTTGTTTCCCATAATTGGCTAGCATCCATTTCCCCTAACCCTTTGTAACGTTGCACTTCAGGTTTAGGACTTGGTTGGAGCGTCCCTAACACTTCTTGTAATTCTTCATCAGAATCAATATAGCGCATCATCTTCCCTTGTTTAACACGGTACAAAGGTGGTTGTGCGATATACACGTAACCCGCTTCGACGATTGGTCGCATGTAACGGTAGAACAACGTTAAAAGCAACGTCCGAATATGCGCACCATCGACATCGGCATCGGTCATGATGATCAACTTATGATAACGGGCTTTAGCCACATCGAATTCTTGGCCAAAACCAGTGCCCATTGCTGTAAATAAGGTCCGGATTTCATCATTCGCCAAGATTTTTTCCATGCTAGCTTTTTCAACATTCAGGATTTTCCCCCGAATTGGCAAGATGGCTTGCGTTAAACGTGAACGGCCTGATTTTGCTGAACCCCCAGCGGAATCCCCTTCGACGATGAATAATTCTGAAATAGCAGGATCTTTACTACTATTATCGGCCAACTTACCTGGCAAGTTTGAGATTTCAAGACCGTTCTTCTTCCGTGTCACTTCACGAGCGCGTTTAGCGGCTAACCGGGCTTTGGCAGCCAATGAGCCTTTGTCGACAATTTGGCGGGCAATCGATGGGTTTTCCATCAAGAACTTCGTGAAATGATCAGAGAACATCCGATCAGTCACCGTCCGTGCGTCGGCATTGCCTAATTTCGTCTTCGTTTGACCTTCAAATTGAGGATCCGGATGTTTAACCGAGACAACCGCTGTTAAGCCTTCACGCACATCTTCCCCAGAAAGGTTCGTGTCGTTGGCTTTTAAGATGTTTTGCTTGGTTGCGTAGTCATTAATAACCCGCGTGAGCGCCGTCTTAAAGCCAGATTCATGAGTCCCACCTTCGTAGGTATGAATGTTATTGGCAAAGGTCATCAAGTTCGTCCGATAATCATTCGTATATTGCAAAGCAACTTCCACGGTAATCCCGTTTTGTTCACCTTCAACATAGATTGGTTCGTCTAAAAGGGTCTCTTTTTTGTCGTCTAAATATTCAACATAACTCTTAATCCCACCTTCATAGTGAAATTCAAGTTTTTCATGTGTTTCAGCCCGTTTGTCGGTGAACGTTAACTTCAAGCCTTTGTTTAAGAAGGCCAATTCCCGAATCCGCGTTGTTAAAATTTTATCATCATACACCGTTGTTTCAGTAAAGATATCAGCATCAGGGATAAAATGAACTTTCGTACCATGTTCATGGGCTGGTGCGTCACCAATCATCTTCATTGGCGTTTGCACTTTCCCCCGCTTGAAATCGATGTAGTAGCGTTTACCGCCTTGAGTAACAACCGCATCTAATTCCGTTGACAAGGCATTAACGACCGAAGCCCCAACACCATGCAACCCACCAGATACTTTGTATCCGCCGCCGCCGAATTTCCCACCGGCATGCAGGATTGTAAAGACGGTTTCGAGCGCAGACTTACCAGTCTTAGCTTGAATCCCAACTGGAATCCCACGCCCATCATCTGTAACTGTAATACTATTATCGGGTTCAACAACCACGTTGATTTCTGTTGCAAAACCAGCGAGTGCTTCATCAATCCCATTATCAATAATTTCCCAAACCAAATGATGCAACCCTTGGGAACTCGTTGTCCCAATGTACATCCCTGGTCGTTTACGAACGGCTTCTAGGCCTTCTAACACCTGAATTTGACTGGCATCATAAGATTTAGCGCGTTCTTCTTTTGCTTCCATTTGTGCTTCTGTCTCTTGATTCATTTGATCATCTGCCAAGAAAAAAACCTCCGTTTGATCGTTTTTTGACTAATTTGCTGCTGCATCGGCCACTGTCACGGTGCCGTTTGTCACGGTAAACACCCGTGGCGCACTAATAATTTCTTTTTTGACATTTTCAAGACTAGTTGTCGTTAAGAACGTCTGCACCTTATTCTGGAACGTTTTCAATAAGTGTGTTTGGCGTAAATCGTCAAGCTCGGACAACACATCGTCCAGCAATAGGACGGGATATTCACCGGTTTGTTCCTTCATTAGGTCAATTTCCGCCAATTTAACACTTAACGCGGTTGTGCGCTGTTGGCCTTGAGAGCCAAACGATTGCACGTCCTTACCGTTAACCAAAAATAATACGTCGTCGCGGTGCGGGCCAACCAATGTCGTGCCCTGTTCGACTTCCCGTGTTTGGTGCGACTCGTATAGGGTTTGAAACTGTTGGTATAAACCTTCGGCATCAAGTACCAACTGCTCATCTGGAATCTGACTTTGGTATTTAAACGTCAAAACTTCCCGCTCTTTGGTAATCTCTTGATGCAACTTCTGCGCCCACTTCTCCATCTGTTGCAGAAATTCACGGCGAGCAACCGTGACTTCCGCGCCATAAGCGGCTAACTGGTCGGACAATACGCCTAAATACACTAAATCTTTAGCTTGACGTCGTTGTAGTTGCTTCAAATACTGATTCCGCTGTTTCAAAATCGACTTGTATTGCGAAATGTTATACAGGTACTTCGCACTCATTTGACCGAATTCCATATCGATAAAGCGTCGTCGGACAGCTGGCGAGCCTTTCACGATATTCAAATCCTCCGGTGCAAACAAGACGACATTCAATTGACCGATATATTGGGATAACTTAGCCTGTTCTAAATGATTGACCTTCGCTTTTTTACCTTTTTGACTGACCACCAATTCTAATGGTGTGTGGCCAGTTTGCCGTTGTACCAAGCCGGTAATCTTTGCGAATTCGCCATCCCATTGTATCAGTTCACGATCATTATTCGTCCGATGCGAACGAGCCAAAGCCAACACATAGATGGCTTCTAGCAAGTTCGTTTTGCCCTGCGCATTTTCACCAATCAAGACATTGATATCTGGCGAGAAATGGACGTCCACTTGCTCGTAATTCCGATAATGATCAAGTTGGAGTTCACTTAAATACATAGTCGCCTACAATCTTTCTTGTTGTTTAATGACAAACTGGCCGTTATCGGGCACCTCAACGACGTCTTCCGGATATAACTTCCGGCCGCGACGATCATCAGGTTCTCCGTTCACTAAAACCGTTGTTTCTTTTAAAAACCATTTTGCTTGCCCACCTGTTTCAATCACACCGGCCTCTTTAAGGAGTTGCCCGAGTGTCACAAACTCAGCTTCAAGTTTAATTTCTTGTGCCATACTCAACCCACCATTCTTAACGATATTAATTACTGCGCTAATACCGATCTGTTATGCCTTACAATTATAGACTTTTTTTGCCTTAAAAACAAATAAACACAGCTAAAATGCTTTCTGAGCGTTTTTAAGTGCTTTAACCTTATCCTACTTGTTTTATCCGAAATCGCTGTAAACGAATTTATTTTAATTTTAGCGAAAAAAAAACGCCCCATTTTTAAATGCGGCGTTTTTTGATTATTAAAATGTCCGAACTGGTGTGATTAATTGAATGTAGTGTTCTTGGTCTTCACTTGGGACCAATGTAAATGGCCGTAAAGCTGCCGTAAAGTTAATCACGATGGTTGTTTGACCAAATGAACGTAAAGCATCCTTCATATAATCTGGGTTAAATGAAATTTCGAGATCTTCGCCTGTTAGGTTTTCAAATTGAAGGGCTTCTTCAACATTCCCAACGTCCGGTGAGTTCCCGTAGATGATTGCCGTGTTGTCCGTTGTGTTCAATGTCAACCGGACAACATTGTTCCGACTTTCATGAGATAACAATGATGCCCGTTCAATCGCAGCTAATAAGACCGGTGCATTGAATTCGATTTGTGTACTTGAAGAAGTTGGAATTAAACGTGCTGTGTCAGGGTAATTTCCTTCTAACAACCGAGAATAAAAGGCTAAGTTGCCGGCTTTAAAGAGCACTTGGTTTTCAGCAATCCGAATTTCAACGGTTTCAACGTCGTCTGCTAACGTTCTTGAAAGTTCAATTAAACTCTTCCCAGGAATAATGACATCGTAGTTCACATCACTTGGTACTGAAACGGTTAATTTTCGTTGTGCAAGTCGATGACTGTCCGTTGCGACGGCTAACATTTCGCCATCTTTTAAAACCAAATGAACCCCCGTTAAGATTGGGCGACTTTCTTGGTTAGAAACAGCGATGACGGTTTGATGAATTAATTGTTTAAGCACATCAGTACTGATACTGAACGGATTTTGTCCCGCAATTTCAGGTAGATGTGGATAACTATTAGCATCTAAGCCATTAATTGTAAATTCTGATTTACCTGAACGAATGGTTGTTTGGAAGTTGTCACCAACAGCAATCGTCATTTGATCTTCAGGTAATTTTTTAACGATTTCACTAAAGAAGCGGGCTGGTAAAACAATGGCACCTGCTTCTTCAACGACTAATTGATTCTTTTCATCATTACTAGCAAGGGTTGCTTCAATTGAAATATCAGCATCACTACCGGTTAAGGTTAAGCCTTCTTGCGAAAGCACTAATTTAAGCCCCGTCAAAATAGGAATCGTTGTTTTAGCTGAAATGGCACGTTGAACATCATTAAGGGTTTTGATGAACACGTTGCGGTTAATTGAGAATTTCATGGATGTTAAACCTCCGAAGGAAAATAGATATATATATTATAAAAGAATTTTAAGTAATAGTAGTAGGGCCTGTGGAACCTGTGGATAACATAGAAAAGCAAAAGAGTGTCTAGTTTTCCACTTGTGGATAAGTTGAGAACAACTCTTAGGATAACTTTAGCGTTTATCCACAGCCTATATTTAGCCTTTTAAGGTATTCTTCAAATCTAAGATGGCATCTTTTAGATTTTGATCACTCGTTAAAGCTTGGCTAATTCGTTCATGTGCGTGCATAACGGTCGTATGATCTTTACCGCCAAATTCTTGTCCAATTTTGGGAAGAGAACTGTCGGTCATTTCGCGGGCCAAGTACATAGCGATTTGCCGTGGGAGCACAATTTCTTTAACGCGCTTGCGCCCTTTTAAATCAGTGATTGAAAGGCTGTAGTACTTAGCGACTACGGATTGAATCTTAGCAATTGAAAGTTGACTCGACTTCTCATTGAGTTTCAAGCCTTTAAGGGCATCGGCGGCAAGACTAGTTGTAATTTCAGCATTTTGCATGGTTGCATAAGCTTGAACCCGAACCAGTGAACCTTCAAGTTCACGGACGTTGGAATCAATTTGACCAGCGATGTAGCTCAAAGTATCTTCTGGGATTTCGAGGCGTTCTGTGTCGGCTTTGTTCCGTAAAATAGCAATTCGAGTTTCCAGATCAGGCGGCGTAATGTCGACGGACAAGCCCCATTTAAACCGTGAAACTAAGCGTTCTTGGAGCTTGGGAATTTCATTAGGTAAACGATCAGATGTTAAGACAATTTGCTTTTTATCATTGTAGAGATCATTGAAGGTATGGAAAAACTCTTCCTGAGTCCCTTCTTTATCCGCAAAAAATTGAATATCATCGACCAATAATAAATCAACGTTTCGGTATTCTTGGCGGAATTTTTCTTGATTCTTCGTTTGAATCGAATTGATGAAGTCGTTGGCAAAAGCTTCACTCGTCACATACTTGACGTTCGTGTCAGGTTTAGAGAGTAACAGCTGGTGACCGATAGCTTGCATCAAATGGGTTTTACCTAAACCAACTCCACCGTATAAAAAAAGTGGATTATATAAAACACCGGGTTCTTCTGAAACAACGAGTGCTGCAGCGTGGGCCATCTGATTGCCTTTCCCAGTCACAAACGTGTCGAACGTGTATTTACTATTTAAATGCGTTTCACGTAAAAAGGTTGGGGTTTCAGCTTTGGTGAGGCTGCGTTCTTCAGCTGGTTTTTCAGCTTGAAGCTGCTCGGCTTCGGTAGGTAACAGAAAAATAGGGGTCAATTCAATCTCTGCGAATTCGTAGGCCCCTTCAACGACCTTAGTGGCCAAGTTACTTTCCCAATACTCTTTGTGTAAGGGAGAAGGCACTTCGATCAGTATTTCATTGGCTCTAAAAGCAAGCGGTTTGGCGGTTTTAATCCAAGCATTAAAACCGACGGGTGTTAAATCATTTTGGAATTCTTCCCGCAAATAGTTCCAAAGTTCCTGAAGATCAGGCATGTAGCGTGTCCTCCTCACGTAAAATAACCACTTTATTGAAAAAAAGTTCAATAAAGAAAGACTATCTACATTCTAGCATTCTAAAAAAAAGTTTTCCACAACAAGAACAAAATCCACAGGAATGAATTAAAAAGTTATCCACTTGAACACACGACCGGGGATAACTTTTAGTGGGGACTGTGGAAAACAGAAAACAACAAACGATTATCGCACTTATCCACAAAAAAGTGTGTGTATCTGATGCTTGCTATTAAAAGGTTTTATCAATTTGTGCACAGCTTGAAAATAGCTTGTGGATAACATAGTAACACCCTGTGATTTTCTGGATAAATCAGCAATTAATCTGTGCGTGACAAAAATCGGACGATTCGGTATAATCAGTTATCCACAAGAAAGCCAATGAATTATTTTTTTGTGGATAAGAATATTTATTCTGTTTTTTTATGGAAAGTGTTTTAACTTCTATAGAAATATGCTATTATATTTTAGTGAATGTCGTAGGTGGTATTTATCACCCGTTGTTTCTCAGATATGAAAACAATAGACACAGTCAATTAGGAGGTGCCAGTATAATGACTACAAAGAGAACTTTCCAACCAAAGAAACGCCATAAAGAACGTGTTCATGGTTTCATGAAACGTATGAATACTAAGAACGGTCGCAAGGTACTTGCAAGACGCCGTGCTAAAGGCAGAAAAGTATTATCTGCATAGGCCACTGATGCTTCAGTGGTTTTTTTATTATCCTCAATTAATTAAATGAAATGCCGGAGTGAATTATGAGAAAGTCGTACCGCGTCAAAAAAGAACAGGATTTCCAAACGGTTTTTGAAGCAGGTCATTCAGTTGCCAACCGCAATTTTGTGGTTTATCAATTAGAAAAACCTGGTCAAAAGCATTTTCGAGTGGGCCTGTCCGTAGGTAAAAAAGTGGGTAACGCAGTGATGCGTAATCAGGTTAAACGTTACATTCGCCAGAGCTTGTTGGAGTTGAAGCCAGAGTTACCACAGACTGTCGACTTTTTAGTGATCGCAAGACGCGGCGCTAACCAACTAACAATGGCGGAAACCAAACAGAATTTAATGCACGTCTTAAAACTAGCAAAGCTATTAAAGGAAGAAGCAGATTCTGCTTCTGAATAAGTGAGGGATTACAGTGAGTTCAAAAAATCGCAAACGGCTATTATTAGTGGCCAGTCTATTCTTGTTCATGCTAATCGCAGCGGGGTGTAGTACATCACCAGTTGATAGTAGCAGTACTGGCTTCTGGGATCATTATGTTATTTATAACTTCTCCCGCTTTATTTTATGGTTAGCAGACATCTTTGGTGGCAGTTATGGTTGGGCAATTGTGGCCTTCACCATCATCATTCGGGTGATTATCTTGCCACTAACTTGGTGGCAAAGTAAGAGCATGCTCAAACAACAAGAAGTTGCACCAGAAATTCAAGCACTTCAAAAGAAATATGCTTCTAAAGATGCTGAGACGCAACAGAAGTTACGCGAAGAAACGCAAAAGCTATATGCTGAAGCGGGCGTCAATCCAGTTGTGGGCTGTTTACCACTAGTGGTTCAAATGCCAGTGTTGATTGCCTTGTACCAAGCAATCTATCGAACAGCTGCTTTAAAGAGTGGGACGTTCTTATGGATGCAACTTGGGAAAGCTGATCCTTACTTTATTATGGCTATCTTGGCTGCGATCTTTACATTTGCAACATCGTATCTAACAATGATGTCGCAACCCACGAAGAATGCTGCGTCATCCGCAATGTTGTGGGTGATGCCAATCATGATTTTTGTGATGGCCATGAACATCGCGTCTGCTGTTTCAATTTACTGGGTGGTAACGAACGCCTTTTCAGTGGGTCAAACAATGGTGATTCAAAATCCATTTAAGATTCGCCGCGAACGCGAAGCCAAGGAAAAAGAAAAGCGTGATCGTGAAAAAGCACTTGCTAAAGCACGTAAGAAAGCAACTAAGAAACGTTAATTTCCAAAATTAAAAGACCAATCATAATGAATTTTCATTATGAGGTAGATTGCAAATTTAATCCGAATTTTTGGACAAATTTGTCAGCATCACCTGATACGGTGTTTGCCAGTCGAGTATTTTAAGCGGTCGCTGGTTAATTTGGAGTAACGTCGTCGTTAAATCTTGAGCACTAATGTGCTCAAAACGAGTCCCTTTAGGATAAAAATAACGTAAATTCCGATTAAAGCGTTCATTACTACCACGTTCAGCTGGCGTATAAGCATGGCGGTAATAGGTCTTAATACCATATTGTGATTCAAGTGATACTAGCCCACTAAACTCAGTGCCACGGTCCACAGTAAAGCTGTGCACCGGACCATTAAAAGTGGTTAGGAACTTAGTTAGTGCTTCATTAACAGTCGCTGTCTTCCGATCTTTTAACCGGTATGCCCAAAGGAACCGTGATTTGCGATCGATTAAAGTTAATAAAACTGCCTTACTATGCCCACGAGGACCAACGACTGTATCTAGTTCAAAATCGCCGATGCGCTTACGTTGATTAATCATCATGGGACGCTGTTCAATTGATCGCCCCAAAGATTGATTATATTTGGATCGTTGGTCAACGTTACGCCGTTGGCGTACGCCATGTTCAGGTAGATCATTCAAGGAGAAACCAATTCTCCCCTGATTTAGCCAATTATAAATAGATTTAGTAGCTAGTTTAAATTCGTGAGCAATCATTCCTGGTGACCAGCTTAGACGTAAATGGTTGAGAATTTTTTGCTTTAACTCATCGCTCAGCTTAGTTTTCCGACCACATCGTGATCGCTTGTATTCGGCATCTGTTTGTGCTAATTCAGCCTGATAAGGTTGACATCGAGATAATTCATAAGAAATTGTTGACGGTGATCGGTTCAGCCGAACGCCCATTTGGATATTGGACAGCCCTAGTTCACAAAAGGTTTCGATTTTAATTCGTTCGGAATAGGTTATACTAGACAAAAGATCAGCTCCTAAAAGATGGGTTTGTGGTAAACACCATTTTAAAGGAAGCTGATCTTTTTTGTCCGAACAGCGTTCGGATTAATTTTACAATCTACCATGATTGGTCTTTTTTAGAATAGGTAATAGGCAGCAAGTACAAGAGGAATTGCGATAGCGCAGACGACACAAACGGCACCAATAAGTAACCCGTTTTTATGGCGGTTAATCGTTGTTTTTCTCAGCAAGAATCGGGATCCAAAAAAATAACAGAATGGTAAAAGGATGAGGGGAACATTCTGAGCCACCCCTTCGACAGGTGGAAAGGTTAGCATTAAATAATCTAATAGCAAATAAAGGAGTGTTGTTAATATAAAAAGAAATAGTTTCAATGGCTAATCCCCCATAGCGCTAGATTAAAAAATAGAAATTCAGATAGATAAATTGTTAAAATTGTTTTTAAACCGTTTTCTTAATTTTATAGTAGCATCATGATTGGTAATAATCGATAACTAATTTCAAGACTAATAATCATTCAAAAATCTTTAAGAATAAAAAAATCGTAACCGATTTGGTTACGATTTTTTGCTGTTTAATAGTCTAATTGTTTCAAATGAAGGAGGAAGTGCTGATCATCAATCGGTTTTAGATGATAAAGCACTAGAATTTTACGCGTTAACTTTGGTTCAATCGGTGCAGCATCGTCAAACATATGGAAGTGATCGAAAAAGGCTGTATTGACTTGTTCGATTAACGTTAAAATGCCGGCACTCCCTAAATCGAACCCAAGATGGTCGGTGTCTGATAATTGACTCGCCTTAATATGGGTTAAGTATTGGATCAGTTCGGGTCCCATTGCCATAATTTTATCGGGCACTTGGGTCGTTTTTAACAGTGTTTTTAAATCTGCGATTGTATTAGCGGGTACTTGTTCAATCGTCATCATAAACATCGCCTTTCTAGCAGCTATGTATCTGCTTACATTCCTAATTTAACAGATATTATCAAAATGTCTAGTGGATCTGGTTGAATTAATCGCGCTTTGCGCGAAATTTCGCTATAATAAGTGCAATCGTTTAAAAGTGGAGGACAAAGAGATGACCTATTCAGAACAATGGGATTTAGAACCGATTTTTGCCGGGGGGATTGATTCACCAGCGTTGACGCAACGATTGGCGGATTTGACTGCACAAATGACGCCCTTATTAGAAGCGGTCCAGAACTGGACGTTTGCGACAGATCAGCCAACATTTGCAACGCTAACGCAAATCACTGAACAGTTACAAGCGATTGAAGCGGGTCTCAAGCAAACGGGGAGTTTCGTGAATATGATTCAATCAACGGATGAACGCAATCCGCAAGTTGCACCGATGATGGGGCGGATTAATGCGCTTGAAAATGATGCGAATCAGATTGATGTCGCACTCACAAAAAAATTGGTCGCAATGTCAGACGCAGATTTTAAAACCGTTGTATCGACACCTGCCTTACAAGTGATTCAGTTTAATCTAACCGAAAAACGGACGAATGGTGCTGAACTTTTGGATGAAGCGACGGAAAAACTAATTAACCAGTTCGCGTTAGATGGTTTAACTGGATGGAGTGATCATTACGACTCATTGGTTGCTGAAATTCAAGTCCCCGATGGTGAGACGACTTTATCGGCGGGACAAGCGCAGAATAAATTTGAATCTGATCCAGATCCCAAGGTACGCCAACGCGTCTTTCAAAATTGGTACCAGACTTGGGATCGGTATTCACCATTATTAACGGATACGTTAAATCATTTGGCTGGCTTCCGCCTAACGGATTATCAAGCACATGGCACAACGGACTTTTTGAAAAAGCCATTGGCAACGAGTCGCATGCAACCCGCAACGTTAGAAGCGATGTGGTCGATCGTTAGTCAAAATAAAGCGCCGCTTGTCGATTTTCTAAATCGGAAGGCAGCGTTAATGGGCAAAGAACAGCTTGCTTGGTATGATACCTGGGCACCAGTGGTTGTAGGTGATTTTCAACCGCAGCGTTATTCTTATGATGAAGCAGCGGATTTTATCATGCAGAACTTTAAAGCGTTCAGTCCCAAGATGGCTTCGGTGGCACAAACCGCGTTTGAAAAGCGTTGGATTGAAGCTGAAGATCGGCCAGGCAAACAACCAGGTGGTTATATGACTGATTTACCTGAAACGGATGATTTTCGGATTTTTATGACATTTGATGGCACCCCCAATGGTGTTGCAACTTTGGCACATGAATTAGGGCATGGGTTCCATACAATGATGATTAATGATTTACCAAGTTGGCGACAAGACTATGCGATGAACGTCGCGGAAACAGCTTCCACTTTTGCTGAACTAATCGTCAGCGATGCGACTGTTAAAGCAGCGCAAAGCCCAGCAGCGAAGATTAATTTATTGGATCAGAAAATTACTAACGCAATTGATATGTTTATGAATATTCACGCACGGTTTTTATTCGAGCGACATTTTTATACAGCGCGCCAAAATGGCCTGCAAACAACAGCTGATTTAAAAGCACTCATGCTAGCCGCTCAAAAAGAAGCCTATGCGGATGCGTTGACTGATTATGATCCGCTATTCTGGGCGGACAAACAGCATTTCTTCTTCGATGACGTGCCGTTTTATAACTTCCCTTATACGTTTGGCTATCTTTTTTCGATGGGGATTTATGCCAAGGCACAGACAATGCCTGATTTTGAAGCGGACTATATCGCACTATTACGTGATACGGCCAATATGTCGACTGAAGCATTAGCGCAAAAACATCTTGGGGTTGATTTAACCCAACCGGATTTCTGGCAAGCTGCCGCGGATAGCATCGCTAAAGATGTACAACAATTCCTAGCTTTGACGGCGGACTATCTCAGATAATGACATGCTATTTTTAAATTGGTATATCATGGTATAATAAACGAGAATCGGGCGCTCACACTAGTTGGAGTGACCAAATTGATCGGAGGTTTTGAAATGCCAACATATGAAGGTAGCGATATTCAAGCAGCGGTAAATGAAGGGTTGCAAGCCATGCATCTAACGCGTGAGGAAGTGTCCGTTGATGTATTGGAAGCCGGCAAAAAAGGGTTTCTCGGTTTTGGTCGCCGCTTAGCAGTTGTCCGGCTAACGCCAAATGAACAACCAAGCCAAGTTAAACAAAGCGCCCCAGCCCCAGTTCAAGAGCTAGTTGAACCAACGCCAACAGATAATTTAACTAGTACGCCGCAAAAGCGGAAAAGTGGTGCGGAAACGGAAGCTGAGTTAAGCGCCTATTTGGAAGCCATCACGGCTCAAATTGGCACACCGGTCAGCATTCATGTAACTCACGACCATCGGAGTACGACTTATCATTTGAAGACCGATAAAGAAGGCTTGTTGATTGGTAAGCATGGTAAGACAATTAATGCGCTCCAATATTTAGCGCAGACTTACTTTGATCATCATATGAAGGGCAAGCAAACCATTATCCTAGAAGTTGGTGATTATCGGCAGCGAAGAGCAGCGATTGTCAGCCACCTTGCCGATAAAGCAGCCCGTGAAGTCGTTGCGACCGGCAAACCAGTCTTTTTAGAACCAATGCCGGCTTTTGAACGCAAAATTGTGCATGGGCATTTAGCAACTAATCACCATGTTCAAACTCATTCAGAAGGCCAAGGCGATCGCCGGTCAATTGTGGTGGAATTAGCGCGCACATTTTAGGTGTTGTGAATTGACGCTCTAAAAAAATCGTGTATAATGAAACTAATTAAATATCGATAAAGTAGTGAAAGTGCTTTGTCCACCCCTTACGCAATGACGGGAGGGGTGGACGCTAAGCGCTTTTTTTATGCAGCTATTTCGGAAAGGAAGCATTTAAAATGCCAACGACAGTCACAGAATTTGATACGATTACGGCGATTTCAACACCACCTGGTGAGGGGGCAATTTCAATTGTGCGTCTTTCAGGGGATGAGAGTTTAGCCATTATTAAACGCGTTTATCGCGGCAAAGATCTTGATCAAGTGGCGAGCCATACCATTAATTATGGGCACATTATCGATCCTAAAACCGACGCAGTAGTCGATGAAGTCATGGTGTCTGTCATGCGCGCACCCAAAACGTTTACCCGCGAAGATGTGATTGAGATTAATTGTCATGGCGGAATTGTCGCAACGAACCGCATCTTACAATTATTAATGAGCTATGGTGCACGAATGGCCGAACCGGGTGAATTCACGAAACGAGCCTTTTTAAATGGGCGGATTGATTTAACCCAAGCTGAATCTGTGATGGATCTGATTCGGGCTAAGACTGATCGGGCGATGCAAGTTGCTGTTGATCAATTAGATGGGAGTTTAACGCACCTGATTAAGAATTTACGCCAAGAAATCTTAGAAGTATTGGCGCAAGTTGAAGTCAACATTGACTATCCCGAATATGATACCGATGAAATGACGACGCGGATTCTACTTGAAAAAGCCGAACTTGTGAAAGCGCGGATTGGTGAACTACTTCAAACGGCACAACAAGGAAAAGTCTTACGTGAAGGCCTAGCAACGGCCATTGTCGGACGGCCCAATGTTGGTAAATCAAGTTTGTTGAATCACCTATTACATGAAGATAAGGCGATTGTGACGGATGTTGCCGGGACGACGCGTGATGTTTTGGAAGAATATGTCAACGTCCGTGGGGTACCGCTGAAGCTTGTTGATACGGCAGGAATTCATGATACCGAAGATAAGGTAGAAAAGATTGGGGTCGAAAGAAGTCGCGCAGCAATTACCAAGGCTGACCTGATTTTATTAGTTTTAAATCAAAGTGAACCACTAACGGTTGAAGATCGCGAGTTAATCACGGCCACCACTGATAAGAAACGGATCATTATTTTAAATAAAACCGATTTACTGAACTTGTTAGACTTAAATGAACTCCAAACATTGGTGAATGCGGATGAAGTAATTCAAACTTCAATTTTAACAAGCGAAGGGGTGACCGATTTGGAAGCCCAAATCGCCAAACTCTTCTTCGGTGGGATTGAAAATAGTCAAAGTACGGTCATGATTACTAATGCCCGCCAAATTGGTCTATTAAACCAAGCACAACAATCATTAGATGAAGTCATCAGTGGAATTGCAGCTGGGATGCCAGTTGACCTTGTGCAAATTGATATGACCAACTGTTGGGATAAGCTCGGTGAGATTACCGGGGATTCAGCACCAGATGAATTGATTACGGAACTCTTTAGCCAATTCTGTTTAGGTAAATAGGTCTTGAACCATATTAAAGGAGAACAAAATATGCGAGAATATGACGTAGCGCACTACGACGTGATTGTTGTTGGTGCCGGCCATGCAGGTTCTGAAGCGGCTTTAGCTGCTGCACGAATGGGCCGCGAAACATTACTATTAACGATTAACTTAGACATGGTGGCTTTTATGCCATGTAACCCATCATTGGGTGGTCCTGCTAAAGGGATTGTCGTCCGTGAAATTGACGCCTTGGGTGGTCAAATGGGCCGCAATATTGATAAAACATACATTCAAATGCGGATGTTGAATACAGGTAAAGGGCCAGCTGTCCGCGCGTTACGCGCCCAAGCTGACAAGCACGCTTATCACCGGACAATGAAACGGACTATCGAAACGACGGAGCACTTAACACTTCGTCAAGGGATTGCTGAATCATTGATCGTTGAAGACGGTGTCTGCAAAGGGATTGTCACTAACACTGGTGCCCGTTACAGCGCTGATAGTGTGATCTTAACGGCTGGGACAGCTTCTCGGGGTAAGATTATTATCGGCGAATTAACCTATTCATCTGGTCCGAATAATTCAATTCCTTCTATTAAACTTTCTGAAAGTTTGGAAGACAACGGATTTGTCCTCACGCGTTTTAAAACGGGGACCCCACCACGCGTGGACGGCACCACGATCGACTTTTCAAAGACGGAAGAACAACCAGGGGATAAGGAACCAAACCACTTTAGTTTCGAAACACCTGATAGTGCTTATTTGAAAGACCAACTTTCTTGTTGGATGACATACACGAATGATACGACGCATCAAGTGATTCGCGAAAATCTCGACCGCGCCCCAATGTTTACCGGCGTAATTGAAGGGGTGGGTCCACGTTATTGCCCTTCAATTGAAGATAAAATCGTCCGCTTCGCGGATAAGCCTCGGCACCAAATTTTCTTGGAACCAGAAGGCCGCGAAACAGAAGAATATTACGTCGGTGATTTCTCAACCTCAATGCCAGAAGAAATCCAACACAAAATGATTCATTCGATTGAAGGCTTAGAAAATGCCCAAATGATGCGCCCTGGTTATGCGATTGAATATGATGTCGTTGAACCATGGCAACTAAAACCAACCCTTGAAACCAAAGTGGTTGAAAATCTTTATACAGCCGGTCAAATGAACGGCACTTCAGGATATGAAGAAGCGGCTGGTCAAGGCTTGATGGCCGGCATCAACGCTGCTCTGAAGCAAACGGGCCGCGACCCATTCATCTTGGACCGCAGTGAAGCTTACATCGGGGTCTTAATCGATGACTTGGTCACAAAGGGGACGAAGGAACCTTATCGGCTATTAACCTCACGTGCGGAATACCGTTTGATGCTTCGTCACGATAATGCGGATTTACGCTTAACAGAAAAGGGTCATGCATTAGGCTTAATCAATGATGATCGCTTTGACAGCTATGAAGTGAAAAAAGCAGCCGTTGAAGCTGAATTAGCACGTTTAGCAACCATTCGCTTGAAACCAACCCCAGAAATCCAAGCCTTTTTAGCGGCTAAGGGTGAGGCACCACTTAAAGATGGTGTTTTAGCCAGCGACTTCTTAAAACGGCCAGAAGTAAAGTATGCTGATTTAATCCAATTTATTCCAGCAGTCGAAGGCATTGATAACCGCGTTGTGGAACAAGTTGAAATTCAAATCAAATACGCGGGTTACATCGATAAGGAAAAAGCTAAAATTGCGAAGTTAAAACGAATGGAAGCTAAAAAGATTCCAGCCAATATCGATTACGATGCAATTGAAGGCCTTGCAACAGAAGGTCGTCAAAAATTACAAAAAATTCAACCCGAAACACTTGCGCAAGCCAGTCGGATTGGTGGGGTCAACCCAGCCGATATCGGGATTCTAAGTGTCTATATTCAACAAGGTAAGATTGCTAAGGTCAAATAGCCTGGTTGATAACTAGTCATTAGATATGTTAGAGTTAAGCATATATTGTCAATGGTAGAAAGCCAGCCGTTTCACATGAAACGGTTGGCTTTTTAGAGTCATGAAAGAAAAGTGAGGGAATCAAGTGATAACTGTTAGTGAAATGAGCTTAACGCTTTCTGGGCGTAAGTTATATGAAGACGTTAATTTGAAGTTTACACCTGGGAATTGTTATGGCGTGATCGGTGCCAATGGTGCAGGTAAGTCAACTTTTCTAAAATTATTAGAAGGTAAATTACAACCATCATCAGGCCATATCTCAATGGGCCCTAATGAACGGATGTCGAGTTTGAACCAAGATCACTACGCTTTTGAAGAATTTGAAGTGTTAGAGACTGTGATTCAAGGTCATAAGAAGTTGTATGAAGTGATGCAAGCTAAGGATGCCCTATATGCTAAAGCTGATTTCACTGAAGAAGATGGGATGAAAGCTGCTGATTTAGAAGCTGAATTCGCTGAAATGAATGGTTGGGATGCTGAATCAGAAGCTGCTCAATTACTTCAAGCCTTAGGGATTGATGAATCTTTACACCATGTGAAGATGAGTGAATTGATGGAAGGGCAAAAGATTAAGGTTTTACTTGGTCAAGCGCTCTTTGGCAAACCTGATATCCTATTATTAGATGAACCAACGAATGGGTTGGACAGTGCCTCAGTTGAATGGTTAGAAGATTTCTTAGCAGACTTCCCGAACATCGTGATTGTTGTTTCCCATGACCGTTACTTCTTAAACCAAGTCTGTACAATGATGTGTGATGTGGACTTCGGTCGCATCAAGACATTCGTTGGGAACTACGACTTCTGGTTAGAATCAAGTAAGTTAGCCGCTAAGTTACAATCAAACGTTAACGCTAAAAAAGAAGAACAAATCAAAGAATTACAAGATTTTATCGCGCGTTTTAGTGCCAATGCTTCAAAATCAAAACAAGCCACTTCTCGTAAGAAACAATTAGAAAAGATTACATTAGAAGATATCCAACCCTCTTCACGTCAATACCCATTCATTAAGTTCGATTTCGAACGTGAATTGGGGAATGATCTTTTACGGGTTGAGAATGTTTCAAAAACAATCGACGGTGTTAAAGTGTTAGATAATATCAGCTTTTCAGTTAAGCCAGACGAAAAAGCAGCAATCGTTTCACGAAATGACGTTGCGACAGCTGTCTTAATGCAAATCTTAGCAGGTGAAGTGCAGCCAGATGCTGGGACAGTTACCTGGGGTGTGACAAGTCAACAATCATACTTACCAAGAGATACGAACTCAGCCTTCAATGATGATCAACTCATCATCTTAGACTGGTTACGTCAATTTGCCGCTAAGGGTGAAGATGACAATACTTTCTTACGTGGTTTCTTAGGCAAGATGCTTTTCTCTGGAGATGAAGTCACAAAAGAAATCAATGTCCTTTCTGGTGGCGAAAAAGTGCGTTGTATTCTATCGAAGATTATGTTGCAAAAATCGAATACTTTACTATTAGATGATCCAACCAACCATTTGGACTTGGAATCAATTACTTCATTGAATGATGCTTTGATCGATTTCAAGGGTGCTTTAGTCTTTACATCGCATGATCATCAGTTTATTCAAACAATTGCAGATCATATCATTGAAGTATCAGCGAACGGTGTTGTCGAACGTGCTGAAACGAACTATGATGAGTTCTTAGCACATCCGGAATTACAAAAACAAGTTAAAAACCTCTACGTTTAATAGTAGAAAAACGAAGGCCCCTAGTATAGCTAAGGGCCTTTTTTATTGTTATAAGATAATTATTATTTATTTACAGAAAATCCTTGCATCACGGGTTGCAAGTTGGTATACTAATAAAGTTGTCAAAAGCGAGCTGATTAGTGATAAGCAGTATCGTCAATTAAATAAAAAGTTTTGAAAAACACTTGTTATTTAATTGAAAACATGATAACATATTATATGTTGCTTAAGGAGTTATAACTTCTAAGTAATAATTAATTAAAAATAGTTGTTGACAGACGATAAGTTGTGTGATATACTTAAAAAGCTGTTTCAACACAGTAGATCTTTGAAAACTGAACAAAGTTTCGACAAACCAAATGTGTAGGGTCGCCCTTCGGGGCACAAAACATATTTGCAAAGTCAATTTCGCTAGCAAATAAATTAAGTAACAAAACAAGAGCTACAAACTTTTAATCGAGAGTTTGATCCTGGCTCAGGACGAACGCTGGCGGCGTGCCTAATACATGCAAGTCGAACGCACTCTCGTTAGATTGAAGAAGCTTGCTTCTGATTGATAACATTTGAGTGAGTGGCGGACGGGTGAGTAACACGTGGGTAACCTGCCCTAAAGTGGGGGATAACATTTGGAAACAGATGCTAATACCGCATAAAACCTAGCACCGCATGGTGCAAGGTTGAAAGATGGTTTCGGCTATCACTTTAGGATGGACCCGCGGTGCATTAGTTAGTTGGTGAGGTAAAGGCTCACCAAGACCGTGATGCATAGCCGACCTGAGAGGGTAATCGGCCACACTGG
>NZ_JBJKTM010000021.1:0-28377 GCF_046580785.1 Latilactobacillus sp. VITA-14 | reverse complement strand
TTCTTCCCGAAAAAGACCAATTTTAGCCAAGTAACGACTGATGAGATCCTAGCAGCACTTGAACTAATTAATCAACGACCATTAAAAATACATCATCAACAGACTGCCATTGAAAGATTCCGGGCTTGTTCGGATTAAACTTGTAATTTGCCCTTTAATAATAATATTTTAAATCACTCGCCGGGCTTGGGTAGTTATAGATGGTATCGGTGAGTTCCGTTGCGGTTGTCTGATGTTTAATCAGGTTGGTAAAGTAATTAATGAGTTCTTCAGCAATTGTGGTGTAAGCCGCAGCACCGACGAGTTGGTTAGTTTGATTGTCAAAAATGGTGATGACCATTGCGTCGGATTCTTGAATACGATTGAAGGTATACCAATTTGTGACGGTTTGTTGATTAATGCGGTATTGATTAGGAGCAGCTTGTGCAGTTGCAACAGAAACGCCTACTTGTGATATTTGTGGGCTTGCATATACCGTATGTGGAATGAGTGGGTAAGTAATGGGTGCTGTCTTTTTAGCGAGTAGTTGGTTGGCGACATAGCGGCCTTCAAAACCAGCAACTGGTGTTAATTTGGGTTGGACACGATCTACGACGTCACCAATGGCGAAGACGCGGGGATTACTACTCATTAAATGGTCATTGACTTGAATGCCATGCTGGTTCGCTGTTACCCCAGCTTTTTCCAATGCCAGTTGGTCGATATTGGGTTTGCGGCCCATTGCGGCAAAAGCGGCGTCGACTGTCAGTTTGAAATTAGCTTGATTACTGAGAGTTAGCTGATTGCTGGTTTGCGTAATTGTTGTGACGTCAGTGTCAAAATGAAAGTGAATGCCTTTTTCCTGAAGACTGGTGACGAGTTTATGTGTTAAAACTTTAGGGAAGTCGCGTAAAATATGCTCGTTATGTTGAATAATATGGACTTCTGCACCAGCAGTAACTGCAATATTTGCCAGTTCAATGGCGATATACCCGCCACCAATAAAGGCAACCTTTTCTGGTAAACGATCGAGGTCTAAAAATTCATTACTGGTTTGTAGTAAATCGTGACCCTCGATTGTAGGGAGCGTTGGTGTTTGACCGGTCGCAATGATGAAATGGTCGGCAGTATAAGTGTCACCATTAATCTGCAAGGTTTGAGTATCACTGAAGTGGGCGGTGCCCGTGACGGTTTGGATGCCGGCATGTTGTAGACCGTTGAGGGTACCAGTTGGGATTTGTTGCGTATAAGATCGCTTAAAGGCCATCAGTTCAGACCAGTTAATAGCGCTAGTTCCGACTAAGCCATTTGTTTGGAGCGCTTGTTGATTGTCGAGTGCTTCGACAGCTGAATAAAGCATTTTTTTAGGATCACAGCCACGGTTGGGGCAAGTGCCGCCCCATAAATCATTTTCAACGACTAAGACGGACTGTTGTTCAGCGAGACTGTAAGCCGCCGCTAAGCCGCCAGGACCGCCACCAATAATGATTGTATCAAAATGTGTTTGCATATTAAGACCTCCTCAGATTTCAATTCGGGTTCATCTTAGCATAGTCACAAAGCGAATCAAAAAAATTGGATTGGGTGTTTAAGCACGTCAATTGGTGGGCTGATTGCTAAGTGGTACAATAAGTTAACAAATCGTTAACCAGCAAAAGGAGTAGCACATGATTGAATTTGAAGGTGTCACTAAGCAGTATGAACAAAGCTTAGCATTAGATGGCTTGACGTTAACCATTCCAGACAATGGTCTATTTGTTTTGGTCGGACCGAGTGGTAGCGGAAAGACAACAACGGTTAAAATGATTAATCGGTTAATTGAACCAACGAGTGGCACAATTAAGATTGACGGCCAACCCATCAATCAAATGGATCTCCAAACGTTACGGCTCAATATTGGTTACGTTCTACAAAACATTGCGTTGTTTCCACATCTCACAATTGAGGAAAATATTACCATTCAATTAGAGGTATTGAAATGGACCAAAGCTGATCGTCAAAAACGTGCACGCGAACTTTTGGAAATGGTCCATTTAGATCCGGATCAGTATGCTAGCCGTTATCCAAGCGAATTATCAGGGGGACAGCAGCAGCGGATTGGGATTATTCGTGCGTTAGCAACTAGTCCTAAGGTGATTTTGATGGATGAACCCTTTAGTGCGCTTGATCCGGTGACCCGTACACAATTACAAGATCTCGTTTTGAGTTTACAAAAGCAGCTGCATAATACAATTGTATTTGTGACCCACGATATGAAAGAAGCGTTGCGCTTGGGTGATGAAATTGCGGTAATGCGCCAAGGCAGTATTCAGCAAGTCGGGACAGCAAAAGAGATTTTTAATCAACCAAAAAATGAATTTGTTCGCGAATTTTTTGACATTGAACGCCAACAAGCATCGTTGACAGTTCAAGATTTATTGGCGGCCGATTTAGGAACTGTTGTTAATAATCAGCCGACAACGATTACGTCCAGTGCAACATTAGCTGAATTAGCGCAACAATTAGTAGACCATCCAGATGGGGGCGTAGTTGCCACTGATGGTCAAGAACAACGGCAATTGACGATGACCGATTTAACAACGCTCATTGCGAAACGGGGGCTATAACGATGATGCAACAGATTGAACAAATTTTAACGACCCAATCCGGTGAGTTGCTACAAGCACTTGGGCAACATTTGGAGATTTCGTTATTGGCGTTATTAATTGCGGCGGCTATCGGGATTCCGTTGGCGATTGTTTTAACAGCTCATCAGAAATTAGCTGAAGCAATGCTGCAAGTCACAAGTGTCTTACAGACAATTCCGTCTTTGGCGCTCTTAGGATTATTGATCCCGCTTGTCGGAATTGGGACGATTCCGGCTGTGATTACGTTAGTACTTTATGCCTTAATGCCGATTTTTCAAAATACATACACTGGTTTGATCGGAATTGATCCAGCATTAAAAGAGGCAGAAATAGCCTTCGGGTTGCCGCGCGCTAAACGGCTACTACGGATTGAACTGCCACTTGCGATGCCGTTGATTATCTCGGGTTTGCGGATTGCACTCGTGATGATTATCGGGACAGCTACCTTGGCGGCCTTGATTGGCGCGGGCGGCCTCGGGACGTTTATTCTTGTTGGGATTCAGTCAAATAATAACGCACTATTACTGGTTGGAGCGACCCTTTCAGCGGTTTTAGCGTTAGTGGTCAGTGCATTAATTCGCTGGTTAGGGACATTATCCTTTAAAAAAATCACAGTCAGTTTAGCCATTTTTGTTGGCCTTTTCGGCGTGATCGAAGGAATGACACGGTTTCAAGCGCCGCAGACCACCATCACGATTGCTGGGAAATTGGGTAGTGAACCCGAAATCTTGATGAATATGTATCGTGATCTAATTTTAGAAGACCAGTCTAACTACAAAGTAACGATTAAACCCAATTTCGGTGGGACCACATTCTTATTTAACGCCTTGAAGGCTGATAAGATTGATATTTATCCTGAATTCACAGGAACGGTTTTACAAACGTTGGTGAAGTCGCCAACTAAGACAAACCAGAATCCAACTAAAACGTATCAACTTGCAAAAAAATCGCTACAAGAACAGTTCAATATGACGTACTTACCGCCAATGCGCTATCAAAACGGTTATGACTTGGCGGTTACTGCGGCCTTTGCCAAGAAATATAATGTCAAAACAATTTCGGATTTAGCCGCTTTGAATCAACCATTTACGGCCGGTTTTGATCCTGATTTTTATCACCAAAAAGATGGGTATCAAGGGTTAAAGGACACCTATCAATTAAATTTAAATGCTAAAATTATGGAGCCAAGTATTCGCTATAAAGCGATTGCGGACGGCAAGGTCGATGTGGTCGATGGTTATACAACCGATGCGGAAGTCGCACGGTACAAGCTAGTTGTTTTAGAAGATGATCGTCACTTCTTCCCGCCTTATCAAGGGGCACCGATTATGAAAGCCGGCTTTGCCAAAGCGCATCCGGAAGTCGTCAAAGCATTGAATCGCTTGGCAGGTCAGATTACTGAAAGCCAAATGCAAGAGATGAACTACCAAGTACAGGTCAAACACCGCAAAGCACGCGATGTGGCCCATGATTACTTGGTTAAACAGAAATTAATTAGTCACTAACGAACAATGCTTGACCTTCACGTCACGTCAGGCCTTATAGTGGGTTTTGAAGGAGGGAAGGCAAATGGATTATCAGATTAAAACTTTCGCTGAATTGACCGGGGTTTCTGAGCGTACGCTACGGTATTATCACGAGCGCGGTTTACTGGTGCCAGCGGTTGCTAGTAATGGTTATCGAACGTATTCGAGCCAGGATGCAGATCGACTGCAGTTAATCTTAATGTACCGTCAACTACAGTTTAGTCTGGCTGAGATTCAGCAGCTGTTGGCGTTACCACCGGCCGAGCGTCTGGAACGCTTAGCAAATCAGCGGGAACAACTGGTTAAACAACAAGCTGCGCTAATGGCAACGTTAGCACAGCTAGATGCGACCCTTCAAAATCAAACCGGAGGGATTCAAATGACAGATCAAACTAAATTCGAACAGTTTAAACAACAGGCGGTGGCTGAAAATGAGCAACGCTACGGGCAAGAAGTGACGACTAACTATGGGAAACAAGCCAAGCAAGAAGCCGATCAGCACTTTTTAGGGCTAAGTGAGGCCCAATATGCAACGATGCAGGCGGCTGAAGACCGATTGAAGACGGCATTACAAACTTACTTGGACCACAGCCGCAATTGCCATCAGAAGCGGCGCAAACAGCCTTTGAAGCCCATCAAACGTGGTTACAAACAGCGACTCCCCGGTATAGTCTAGCAATGCACCGCGGTTTAGCAGCCATGTATGTAGCAGATGAACGATTTACAGCATACTACACTAAGTTAATTGGAGATCAACGCGCAGCGGAGGCTTTACAAACGATTATTGAATATTATGCAATTGAAGCCTAAAAAAGGACTGACATTTGTCAGTCCTTTTTGATTATTTAGCGGGAATTTTCCGTAATACCCGTGCTGGATTACCAACTAAAATTACGTTATCCGGATAGGATTTGGTCACGACACTGCCGGCACCAACGACAACGTTATTGCCGAGCGTGATTCCTGGCAGAATTGTGACATTTGCACCGAGCCAGACGTGATTGCCGATAGTAATGGGACTAGAAATTTCTTTTTTTGTCGCACGTTCTAAAGGGTCAATTGGGTGGTAGGGGGTTAAGAGTGATACTCCTGGGCCAAATTTACAGTAGTCACCAATGGTGACTGGTGCTTCGTCACAAATAACGACGTTACGATTGGCGTAAAAATGATCGCCAATCGTAATGTTTTCACCGAAGCTAAATTCAAAACCGGTTTCGATGAAAAAGTCGCTACCGGTATGACCGAGTAATTTTTGGATAGTGGCCATCCGTGCATCGTTATCTAAGATTTGGCCGGATTTTTGTAAGGCAATGCGGGTTGCATCCCGTTTTTGAATAGTGACCGCTGAATCAAAGTACCATTCCCCGTTGGTCATCGCCCTAAAAGCGTTGTCAGTTTCGTGCATATTATAAGTCGCCTCCGTTAATTGTACTCTCTAACGATAGAACAATTTATCCTGGAGTGCAAATTGGGTTAGTGAGTGCAGTTCGGAACTATCTATGGGATGCTAATCATAGATAATTTTTGGAGGGCAATACGATGGATACCAAGCAAAAGCTAGCAGATACCTTAAAAGAATTGATGAAAACAACTCCGGTCGATCACATTACGGTCAATCAATTGACAAGCAGTGCTGACGTTGCGCGCAATACGTTTTATTACCATTTCGCCGATATTAATGAGTTGGTTGCTTGGATTTATAATCGTGAAATCGTTACGCAACTGGCAGTATATCAACGTGAACGCGATTGGGTCGTCGGTCTAGATGTCTTGGTAACTTATATTGAAAACAATCGGCATTTCTGTTTAAATACGTTTCATTCACTTAATCGAGATTTGCTAAGTCGCTTTTAACATAGTTGCAGGGGTTGTTCAAGATTTAAAGGTGGATTGTCCAGCGACTTTCCGAGATGAAATTGCCAATTTCTATGGTTGGGCATTGGCGACACAGATTACGCAATGGCTTGTAACAAATCTACAAGAATCTAAAGAGGAATTTTATCAGCGCATGCATCGCATGTTAAATGGTACTGTGAACCATGTTTTACAAAATAATCATTAAATTTGGACATTTACCCTGAATTGACCATACATAAACCGCCAGCTTGCAGTTAAAGTAAGAATGTAATTAGCAATTATTTCTTTGGAGGTGACTGATATGTTTTTATTTCAAAATATTTCAGGAATGGATTGGCTAGTTTGGGGACTAGTGGTTATTGCATTAATGGTTTTAAATGAGGCAGCCCGGGCTAACAAGTGGATTGGATTAATTCTCTTTGTTGGGTTGCCAGTCGTTTTAACGCTCTTTGTTTGGCCAACGACGGCTGGTCCTGGTAGCAGTACCGGGACTTGGTTCCACTGGGTTAAAGTGTACTCAGCATTAGCAGGTTGTTTAGGGTTTATGGCGCTGCGCTTTATCCCTAAGTTACAACATAACAAGTGAGCATTGATTTTCCCACCCGCAATTTTAGCGTTTAATATTATGGAAGCTGTGATTCGTGATTTTCAAGTTTCACACCTACATGGATTAGTCGACGGTGTGATCATGAATGGTGGCGCGTAGAATATCATGAATGGGATTGCTGGGATTATTAACATCATCACAATCTCAGGCTGGTTCGGCATTATTACCAGTCATGACAAACAAAAAGACATGATCTGGCCCGATCAAATCTGGCCTTGGATTATCGCCTATGATGTTTGGAACTTCGCCTATGTTTACAATTGTGTTGGTGATCACTCATTCTATGCGGGCGCTGCATTATTAATTTCATGTACATTAGCAGCATTCCTGGTTAAAAAAGGGAGCTGGCTCCAAGCATGTGCGCAAACATTGGCTTTTTGGATGATGTTTACAATGAGTTATCCCGCTTTTGTAACGGATTCACAATTTTCAGTGCAAGGTACGCACAGTAGTGCTGCTTTGATGACAATCAGTGGTTTAGCACTGGTCATTAATGTGGCAGTCTTAATTCTCCACATTTATCGTGTCATGAAGTATAAACGCAACATCCTAACTGACGAAGTCTATGCTGGTACAAAGGCCTATGACCAAGTCGTGGCAGAAAACACGTCGGAAGGTAAATAAAACGAGGCTCAATGAAGGCGCAGTTCAATTTGAACTGCGCCTTTTTTTGCATTTTATAGTATGATAGATCCTATAAAGGTGGGATCAACATGACAACTTTTTATTTTGTACGGCATGGTGAAACGATGGTTAATCGAGCACAGTGTTTCAATGGTGGTGGGACGAATTCAACATTAACTGAGGCGGGGCAAGCGGCTGCTAAACGACTAGGTAGTTTATTAGCGGACCAGTCTTTTGATGCGTTACTGACGTCACCATTAACACGTGCCGTTGAAACAATGGATGCGATAGTGTCGCAGACTAATCAATCACAACCGGCAATCATGGTCGTGGATGATTTAAAAGAAATGGCACTTGGTGATTGGGAAGGCCAACCTGGTGCTAGTTTGACGAACCATCCACAATATGAAAATTACTTCCATCATCCAGAGCTGTTTGATGCCAAACAGATTCACGCGGAGTCCTACCAGGCGGTCTTAGAACGTGGAATGCTCGCGATTAAGACTGCTCAAACGGCGTATCCTGATGGTGATGTATTAGTTGTTGCGCATGGGATTATTTTATTGTTTGTTATCAACACACTACTGGGGATTCCGTTTGAGGAAATTCGATCACAAAAAATGGTTGCTAATGCAAGTTTATCCGTACTAAAAAGTAATGGCACGCAGTTTGAAAAGGTTGTGTGGAACAAAACGGTTTAGGAAGGATTTCTGGATGACAATAATTATGATTCTTTTGATCGTTGCGTTGGGCGCTTTTACCAGAACGGTTTTTGGGTTTGGCGAGGCATTAGTAACGATGCCATTATTGGCCCTAATAGCGATTGATTTAAAAGCGGCAACGGCTTTGATTGGCGCGCTGGGACTAATTGTGGCGATTCCGGCTATGATTCGCCACCGCCAACAGATTGATATAGCGGTTGTCAGACGACTAGTGATTGGTTCATTATTGGGTGTGCCAGTCGGGATAGCGCTGATGACGTATGTGCCAACGACGATTGTGTTGAGAACGTTAGCTGGGTTTTTAATCCTTTATGGCAGCTATAATCGCTATCAGTTACACCGACATCACGTGCAGCAGCAACATTTACAGTCACATCATTGGGATTATTTAGCTGGGATAATATCAGGCGTGATGGGCAGTGCCTACAATAGTCATGGTGTGCCGGTGGTGATTTATGGGACATTAAAAAAATGGCCAGTAGCATCGTTAAGTAGCATTCTACAGGCCCATTTTATTTGTGTTGGGACAATCGTTGTAATCAGTCATATTTTAGCGGGCTTTTGGACCATCCAAGTATTGCAACTATTGGGACTTAGCTTACCATTATTGTTAGTTGTGATTCCGCTGGGCAATTGGGTGAGCACTCGAATTGATAGTCGAACGATGTGCGGTATATTTATGACTTATTAATCGTTTTTGGTTGTTTGTTGCTGTATAAAATGTTGTAAAAGGTCATTAATAGGTGGTTGGTTTATTAAGTGTATAAAGTTTAAATACTAAGGGGCGGAAATTAATGAGTAAAGTATTAGTTGTTAAGGCGCATCCACTTGCTACAGAACAGTCACGGACGTTAACGATTTTGGCGCAGTTCATGCAAGTTTATCAAAAACAAAATCCAGCTGATGAAATCAGTTGGTTGGACTTGTACCAATCTGACTTACCAGAAATTGATCAAGAACTAATGACGGCATGGGCGGCGTTAAAAGAAGGGCAAGCTATGGCCACCTTAAGCGCTAGTCAGCAAGAGAAGGTCGCTCGGTTTAATCGCTATACCGACCAGTTCTTAGCAACCGATAAGTTTGTGATTGTTAATCCGCTTTGGAATTTAAATGTACCGACGAAACTTAAAGCGTGGATTGACACAGTGATGGTGGCTGGAAAAACATTTAGACATACTGAAACAGCTCCGCAGCCCTTAGTAACTGGAAAAAAAGCAGTTCATATTCAGTCAGCCGGAAGCGTTTATGCTGGCCAAGATTTTGCAACACAATACATTAAAACAATCCTTGGCTTTGCCGGTGTTAACGAAGTCATTAAAATTAATATTGAAGGAATTGATCATTCGCCAGAAAAAGCTAACGTGATCATGCAGGAAGCTATTGAAACAGCTAAACAAACGGCACAAGTTTTTTAGAGGCGATATAGTGGAGGGATAACCATGGATTTTGAATTACCGATATATCCAGAAAATCAGGCGGCAATGAAGAAATACATGCAGAGTCAATTTGAATTTAACGGTGTTAAAGCACCGGACCGCCATTTAATTGAACGCGAATTGTGGCAGTCTGTGAAACAATTGTCACCAGCAGAAATAATGCAGTTCATTGAGACTTTATATGCTCAACCAACGCGTGAGTATCAATATGTTGCCATCGAGATGGCATTGCGTTCAGTACGTTGGTGGGAACCGGCTGATATGGAACATTTATTAACGTTGGTGTTGGAAAAAGTTTGGTGGGACAGCATCGATGCTTGGCGAAAAGTATTTGGAGAGTACATCAGACTGCATCCTGAACAGTTTGATTGGGTTGCACAGCATTTTATAGGTGCTGAGAATTTCTGGCTGCGCCGGATTGCGATTACGCTACAACTCAGTTTTTACGAAAAAACGAATGTGGCGTTTTTGGAAGAAGCCATTCTGGCAGATATTGACACAGATGAGTTCTTTATCCAAAAAGCAATTGGCTGGGCTTTACGTAACTATAGTAAGGAAAATCCTGAGTGGGTGATGACGTTTGTTGAAGAACACGAACTAACAATCTTCGCCCAACGTGAAGCCTTAAAGAAAATCAAACAAAACAAAATGTTTCACAGGAAACATACAAAAAGCAGCACCCATGATAACTAATCAAGGGTACTGCTTTTTAATAACTTAATTTAAGAGGGTAACAGCTAATAACAAGTATTAATGGTACTAGGATAAGCTAATTTATTATTTATCTAAACCCGCCAGAACTTTAGCCGGAATTTGATTCTTGGACACAGTATTAGGCCCTTTTAAGACGCGTTTTGAATTAAATTCAACTTTGACATAGCTGTTGGGAGTGAGTGGCGTTGGATTTTCGCCAGTAACTTCGACAGGGACCACTTGGTGGCTACCATCTTCTTTCACCACATTTAGTTGGTAGTGATAGCTATACATATTAGTCACTGTTTTACCTGAATCATCTTTGGTGGCTTCTTTAGCTGGAGATTGAGCAGCAACTTTGGCGTAGCCTACTTCGCCGACATACGTATTTTTGTATTAACGGTAGCCAGCAAATCCGACGATGATGAGGGCGATTATCGCAATAATGCTAATTGTTTTTTTTCATTGAATGAGAACTCCTTATTCCGAATTGATAAAGTTATCATACGATGTTAAGCGTAAAAAAGCGACGATTTTAAGATCAGATGACAAAAGTGTTAGCCGAGTTAAGGCCATTGTCACCTAATGTTTAAATTGGCGGTATTGTGCTTCTAAAATAGCGCTATCTAAGATGTGACCGCGCATTGCCGCTGTCATTTGATTTAGGTAAAAGCCAGGCTGTAAATCGAGCGTGGTATCAAGTGCAAATACTTTAAGTGTATAAGTGTGATCGCGGTTAGGGGGTGTCATCCCGCCGTAGCAAGCACTTGCTTCTGTTGATAAATGGTCTGTTTTGGGACTGTGCCAAGTATTAACACCTTGGATGAAATCGGGCGCTTGTTGGCTAGCATTAGCCGCGACAGTGGTCGTTTTTAAATTGGCAAGTGTCCAGTGAATCCAAGGAAACCCTTGCGTCACTTCGTAGGCATCTAGATCGTAGAAAACGGCAGCATAACTGACTGTATCGCTAGGTGCGTCTTGAATGTCAAACGGAATGGAATAAGTTGGCACACCTTCCGCGTTAAATTGAGTGCCATGACTGCCGTAGAGGTCGTCGAAGTAGCCGTGATGAATGCCAGAACTGATAATTTGCATCTTGAATCTCTTTTCTATTTTAGATTTTAGTCCAGTCGTCAATTGAGCGACCATTTGTGTCGCATAGTTCGAGCCAACTATTGGTGCCACCAAAGTACAAGAAGAGGCCGATTTCATTCACGCTCTTGAAAATAATGTCTTCAGTCGTTTGATTGTCTTGAATTTGCGCTGAATGTTCGTTGCGCAAGTGAGTGCCCATTTTAGCAGCAAAGCCAAACGAGCCATCCTTATTAACTGGCGCGGTTGGCCGCAATTGTGCCCCCGCTTTCAATAACATCTCGTTGCGCTTTTGCCAGATGGCTATGCCCTGTGCTTCGCGTGTGGCAACAGTGAATTCGATTTGGCTGACGGCTTTTGTCCATCGATGACGTGTTTTAGCCGGTTTTGCTTTGACTGGTGCGCTTTTGGTCAGGGGATAACCAAAGCGGCTGAGGACCAAGATGATGGCTTCAACGGCTGGAGCTAAGGTTGTTCGGAAATTTTGAGAGACGTTGGACGGAAGCGAGGTGCTCGTTATCGGTGGTTGATTTTGTTCGGCTAATAGCTGCCCTACGTAGCCAATTTGTTCAGTCCACTCAGGATCCATGGTAATCCAGATACCCGTGTCAACTTGATCAGTCGAGGCTGTTTCAAGTGGGGAGAGTTGTTCAATTTGTTGCAGTTGTTGTTGCGCAAAACCGAGGAATAAAGCGGGGTGTGCGAATGCGGTTGTATTAGCCGGTGTTTGTTCAATTAAAAGCTGAGTAACGGGTTGTTCGATTAAATCGACGATCGTTTGGGTAGCCGTTAATGTTGCATTAATTTCCAAGGTCATAGGAAGCCTCCTGACAGTCTTTGATGCTTCTAATTAAACACTAAATCGCTGGTTTTGTCAGCCAGTAAGAATTGATTGAAGGAATGCTTGAAACTGAGATTCAATTAACCGGAATTAACGAATCTTTGTTATGATAGAAGGTAGGAATTTTAACGGGTGGGAGAAATGGCATGCAAGCACAAGCGGTACTAAAAGAAAAATTTGGTTATGATCACTTTAGAGAAGGTCAAGCAGATGTGATCGAATCATTGTTGGCAGGCACTAATGTCTTGGCGATTATGCCAACTGGTGGCGGGAAGTCATTGTGTTATCAAATACCAGCATTGATGCTACCCGGTTTAACGTTGGTGGTATCACCGTTGATTTCTTTGATGAAGGATCAAGTCGATGCGCTTAATGAAAATGGGATTCCAGCCACGTTTATCAATAGTACGCTAACGCAGGGGGAAGTCCAAGAACGCTTTAACCAAGCTGCGCGTGGTGAAGTGAAATTACTATATGTTTCGCCGGAACGCTTGGATTCGGATTACTTTTTAGCTGATTTAGCTGAATTAACGATTGATTTGATTGCGGTCGATGAAGCGCATTGTATTTCGCAATGGGGCCACGATTTTCGGCCAAGTTATCTACGCCTGACGGATACGATTCAGAGTATGCGCCAACGACCAACGATTGTGGCTTTAACCGCTACGGCAACCTCACAAGTGGCAGCTGACGTCATGCAACGGTTGAACATTCAGCACGAAGTTAAGACGGGGTTTTCACGGCAGAATCTTGCGTTTCAAGTAGTTAAAAATCAAAATAGTGATCGCTACTTAATCGATTATTTAAAGGTCAACAAACAAAAATCCGGGATTATTTACGCCAGCACACGGAAAGAAGTTGAACGGCTCACGAAGCTGATTGAAAAGGCTAAGTTAGATGTGACAATGTATCATGGCGGATTAAACGAAGCGGTGCGTCGTCAGAATCAAGAGGATTTTCTCTATGATCGCAAACCGATAATGGTCGCGACTAATGCGTTTGGCATGGGCATTGATAAAAGTAATGTGCGCTTTGTCGTGCATGCCCAGATTCCTGGGAGTTTAGAGGCTTACTATCAAGAAGCTGGCCGGGCCGGGCGTGATGGCTTGCCGAGTGAAGCGATTCTATTATTTAAAGTGAATGATGTGCAGATTCAGCATTTCTTTATCGATCAGTCGGAAATGGACGAAGCGCATAAGCAACAAGAATATGCCAAGTTGCAAGAAATGACGCAGTACGCCAATACGCAGCAATGTTTGCAACAGTACATCGTCAATTATTTTGATGATGATTGTGAAGCGTGCGGCCGGTGCAGTAACTGTCTGGATACGCGTGAAGAACAAGACATCACGATTGATGTACAAAAAGTCTTATCGTGCGTTAAACGGATGGATGAACGGTTTGGCAAAGTGTTGGTGGCGCAAGTATTGACGGGCTCGAAGAATCAAAAAATCATGCAATTCCGCTTTGATGAACTCCCAACGTATGGTCTAATGCGTGGTGATTCGCAAAAAGAAATCAGTGGTTTGATCGATTACTTAGTCGCTTCAGGATATTTGCAAGCTTCTGGCGGTCAATACCCAGTGCTGCAAATCACGGCGGCGGGAGTTGCAGTCTTAAAAGGCCAAGCGAAAGTGACGCGCAAGATGGCGGTCAAAGTGCAAAAAACGTTGCCTGAAGATAATGAATTATTTGAACAACTACGTGAGTTGCGCCGCGATTTAGCCGAAGAACAAGGTGTGCCTCCGTTTGTGATTTTCTCAGACAAGACGTTGTATTCAATGTGTGAAATCATGCCAACTTCCTTGACTGAAATGCTAGATGTCAAAGGGGTCGGCGAAAATAAACTAGAAAAATACGGCGAACAATTCTTGGATATATTAATGGCAGAATAGAGTGCTGAGTGTTGCGGTTAGTCATTGAGTATTAATACAAAAATCTCATTAACCCAGGACTTGGGATTAATGGGATTTTTAGATTAAATGGAAATATGCTGGCGAGAACACGTTTCAACAAAAAAGCGCCAACGGATTCTAATATCCGTTGGCGCTTTTTTAGTATCTAGTATGGTGCATCTGCTGGATTACCATATTCAAAGTGTTGGTTTGACTTTGGATTGGGTTTCGCATCAGGTAGTAAACACGTATAACGTGTACCATCAGGACCTTCAGCTAGGAAGATGCGAGTAAAATCATTTTCAGTTTCGATCAGCTTGCAGTTTTCGTGGGTTAACCCATAAACATCAGTTACTTGCGTAATAATCATCTCTTTTTCTTAATTTGAAAGGAGTAGAGTAACCGTACATTCTACCACCGACTTAATAATAAGTATAGACTTTTATTGGCAAAATTTCAAATTAATCCCCTTATTTGGTTTGAGTTTCAAGCTGGTGGAGGGTTTGTTTCAATTCAAGTCCGCCACGATACCCCCCAATTTGCCCGTCTTTACGGTAGACGCGATGGCAAGGAATAATCATCAATAGTGGATTGCGACCAATGGCAGAAGCCACTGCGCGAATTGCGGTGGGGTGCCCGACTTGAGCCGCCAAAGCGCTGTAAGTTGTGGTTTGACCCATATGGCACAGCTTGCAGGGCGGTCCAAACACTTCTTTGAAAAGGTGTGCCGCCGATAATATCAATTGGCAGTGACCACGTGGTTTGGTCACCATCGAGATAAGCTGTTAATGATTCACTATAAGGAGCGATTGCGGCTTGATTTGCAACTAATTTCGTTTGGGGAAGAAAAGTGGTTAATTCACTGATAGAGCCATCGGGTGAACCAACAAAACAGATACCTTTGGGGGTTGCTGCAATAATAAATGATTGGCCAGCATGGCTAAAAGAACCATAGAAGATTGTTAGCATTTAGAAGCCCTCCTTTTGATTGCCCTCAGTATAGCATGCCCGTTAAAAAACGACCAAGCCGTAAAACAGGCTCAGTCGTTTTTTACTTGGTTAAGCAACTGGCTGAAAGGTTTTATTTTGAAGATGATACTGAACATCACAACTTGCTGCGACTTCTTTTTCATGGGTGACAAGAATCACACATTTTTGTTGTTGATGGGCTAATTCTTGGAAGAGATGAATGATCTCCTGCGTATTTTGTTCATCTAAGTTACCGGTTGGTTCGTCGGCAACAACGATGGGGGCTGAACAACACATGGCGCGCACGATCGCAACGCGTTGTTGTTGACCACCCGATAGTTTTTGTACGTTCTTATGGGCGAGTTCGGGATTGATGCCAACCTTGCTGAGCATTTCGAGTGCGAAATCGGCAGCATTGTCATGCGTCGAATGAGTAATGGCCATCGCAGTTAAGACGTTGTCGAGTGCCGACATGTAGGGGAGTAAGTTGTAGGCTTGAAACACGATGGACACATAGCGATTGCGGTATTGGGTTAAGCCGATTTTTTGGATATCGGTACCTTCGTATAAAATACTCCCGCGGCGCGGTTTATCTAACCCTGAAAGCATGGTGAGTAAGGTCGTTTTTCCAGCACCACTGCTACCGATGATGCCGTAGAGTTTGCCGGCTTCAAAATCGAGATTAACATCTTTGTAAAGTGTATTTTCTTCAGTATCGTACCAGTAACTGATGTTTTTAGCTGTTAACATAGTGGACCTCCTATAATTATCCAATGAGAATTTTGCGTGGCTCGAGTCGTAAAATATTGAGTGATGCGAGTAAGACGGCAAATGCGATGATGGTGAAGCCGAATGCGCCAAGTTGCATTAAGGTGACGGCACTAATCTTCAGATCAAGGTCGCTTGCTTTGACGGCTTTTTTAACAGATTGGCCAGGTTGTGGCATTTGACCACTTGGCCGATTGCCATCAGTTTGACCACTAGGGGCTTGAGCGCCACCAGGGCCGCCGTTACCGCCAGGTTGCATGTTATTTGTTTGTGAGCTAGTTGTCGTTTCGGTTGTGACGGAACGCATAACTTGTTTGCTAAGCGCTTGACCAGCGAATCGTCCGCCAATGCCGGCTAAAGCTAAACTGACAATCAGCAGCATGAACATTCAACTAATAATTGGCCCACGATTTTGACGCGCTTTTCACCTAATGAGAGTAAAACGCCCATTTCATAACGCCGTTCGCGAACCATTAAGATAATAATTAATGCGAGGATAACAGTGCCAGCGATAGCGACTAACCAAACAATCTTATTAGCAAAACTGGCCATTTTCTGCATGGATTGTTTGAGTGATTGGTAAGTACTGTCATCAGCAGTTACCGTAAATTTCTTCGTATTGATAATTTTCTTAGCAGATTTTACAAAACTATTTTTCTTGGTTGGGTCACTAAGCGTGAATGTGGCACTATCCACTTTGCCAGATTGCCCCTTAATTTGGTTAGCTAATGTGTATGCCGTATAGATGACGTTTGCGGGGTCTGTTTGTTGTGGGCCCATGCCAGCGCTACTTTGACTAGTCTTATAAATCCCGACTACTTTTAGCGTATAGGCTTTTTTGCCAGTCGTGGTGGCTTTGACTTTAATGTTGTCGCCGACCTTGAGGCTGTTTTCTTTAGCTAATTCAGATTCGATGACGACATTATTGGTGTTTTTGTCGCTACTATTTAAAGCGCGACCTTTCGTGATTTTACTTGTATTATCTTTAAAGTCGCTGAGGGTTGCGGTATTGAGCACTCCGGTGATTTGTAAGTCACCTGTTGAAGTGGATGACTCAGCGTTGCCGCCAGGGCCGCCGTCCATCATGCCACCACTATTATTTGAACTACTTGATGTCGTAATGGCTTCAATGGACGAGGCATTCGCAGAAGTCGTGACGCTGACGTTATAATTTGCCAGCCCGGATAATTTCGAAATGGCCGTTACGTCTTTTAATTTGACGGAGGGCATGGTTAATTTAGGGCGCGTTGCTGTAGTACTTGGGGCATCACTGCTAGCCGAGGCGCGCATTTTCTTAAACGCTTGATCGCGATTTGCAGAAAGGGTGACGCTAGCGCCCACCTGTTGTTTGGTATTGTTGACGGTTGTAATGGCTGCATTTCTAATCAATAGACCAGCCATGATAAAAATCATGATGACGGTCATCACAATTATTAATAAAAAGCTACGCCCTTTTTTAAAGATGACGTTTTGCCAAGCACGCTTGATAAAATTTATAAGTATTTCCTCCTTAAAACTGAATAAATATTAGTTTAGGCGGGAAATATGAATAAATTGTGTTTGAAATGAAGTTTTTTTTAAGGCGTATTTGTGAAGATTAACCTTATAGGGCCAACTTTCTAGCTCCTAAATATGGTAAATTATAGGGTATCAAAGTTAATCGGAATGAGGAGAGTTAAATGAAGAAGCGACAACAATTTTTTACCTTATTATGGACAGGATTAATGTTAATAATGCCTGTTGTTTCAGTTATTGGTAGTGCACAAACGGTGTCTGCGAGTGAGACAAAGGTTACACAAGTGACACCACGTACTGCATCTAGTACGGATTATCAAAAAGCAATGGTGGCTGGGGCGCAACAGTTGTTGAATAATGGCCAACCAGATGCATGGTCAGCGTTAGCAGCTATTCAATCAGGCGTGACACTGAGTGCAGCGCAACGCTTGAGTTATCATAATGCCTTGGTTGCGGATGCACAATCAATGCTCGCTGATCAACGTTTTTCGGCAACCGATTTAGAAGTGTTGGTAATTGGGGTAACAGCACTTGGTGAAGATGCAACCAACTTCGCTGGTTTAAATATAATTGATAAAATTATTGAAAAAGCACCAACTGGTGGGATCAACGGGCAAGTTTACGGCATCATCGCCCTTAGCATGCGTGATTATGGTGCCAAGGCACAGCAAGCGATTGATAGTTTAATTCCAACGGTTTTACAAGCACAAAACGCTGAAAATGGCTGGGCTTTTTTCGGTAGTAAAAGTGATTTAGATACGACCGGGATGACGATGACGGCGTTGGGGATGCATCGTGACTTCCCAGGCGTTCAAGATGCGCTAGATAAAGCGGTAACGATGTTGAAAGAAAAAACATTTGTTGCACAAACGGGTGGTTTTTTAATCCCTAGTGTTTATATGACAGAAGAAAACTCAAATAGTACGGCAATGGTTGTCATGGGCTTAATTGCAGCTGGAGTTGATCCAGTCACAACATTTGTTGGCGATCAAGGCGCTAACCCGATTTCACGGCTGGTCGCTTATCAAAGAGCAGATGGACAGTTCCGCTGGAATATTAATAACGATATGGGATCGCTAGCGATGTCAACTGAACAAGCCGTTTATACGTTAGCCCAATACCGGTTGTTCCAAGCGGGAAAAGGCTCAATTTATGATTTTAAAACGCCAGTTATTGAAAAAGCATCGGTAAAGGTCCAAGCAGTTGATGAAAAGGGACAAATTTTAAAGAGTCTTCAATTAGCTGAACAACCCGTTGGTCAAACCATTACGGTGAATGCTAATCAAGTCGCAGTTGAGGGTTATGAATTATTAGGCAATGCACAACAAACTGTTCAAGTTGTTAAAACGGGAACGACCGTGACGTTCCAGTATCGGAAACAAATGATTGGGACAATTCCTGCAGCGCAGTTTGCTGACGTTACGGTGCAAGCAGTCGATCAAAACGGCAAAGTGTTTAAAACAATTCAATTGCAGCATCAAAGAGTTGGACGCACAATGTTGATTAATGCATCTGATGTTGCAGTTGAGGGTTATCAATTAAAAGACACGCCAACCAAATCCATCACGATTAATGCAGCGAATAATACAATCAGTTTCAAGTTTGAACGACAAGTGACTACGGTTGAAAAAGAAAATAAACACCAAGCAGACAATCAAGATCATGCTCAAATAAAGCAAAAGCAATTACCACAAACGGGTGTTAACTCAACAGTAGTTGCTTCTGTAGCCGGCTTGATACTTTTGACTGGGATTATTGGCATTTGGTTCAAGCGTCAAGTTGAACATCGTTAGGAGTTAGATATGTCTAAAAAGAGAATCATTGCGATTATCGGTAGTTTAGTTATTTTAAGCGGCATCGGATACGGTACCTATCAAAGTGTGGCTCAAGATAATCCGTCTACGCGTAGTCAACATGTTAAAGAGGAACATAGATCAAAAAAACGGGTCAAGCCAGCAACTGTTGGTTTAGATGGTAAAGTTAAATCTAAGGCCTCTGAGTCACATAGTAGGGCGGTATCTGAAAGTCGGAAAACAGCTGAAACGCGCAAGTCCAGCAGTCAATCTGAACAGACAAATGAATCATCACAAAAATCGGCCTCTAGCAAACAATTAGCATCGCAACAAGCTGTAGAACAAGGCTCGGCAGTCCAATCGGCATCGACCCAATCCGCCATTAATCAATCGTCACAATCAACTGAAAGTAAACCAGTTACACCGCCCACTACGACGCCCCAACCAGTCCTTGAAAAGGTGAGCGTCAATGTTTATGGACCAATTAGTGAAGGTAATCCGAAATGGTTGAACGGTGATCAAGTTGAAATCAAGGATGGGGATATGGTGATTGATGTTTTAAAACGTGATTTGCAAAGTCGCGGGATGGCACTATCCTATCGTGGGACGGGCGGCGGCGTCTATATCAAAGGCATTAATGGGCTATTCGAATTTGATAAAGGACCGTTAAGCGGATGGCTTTATCGAGTGAATGGCAGTTTTCCTAACCATTCTTGTGGTAATTATCCTGTTAAGAGTGGAGATGTGATTGATTGGATGTATACGGAAGATCTCGGGCACGATCGCAACGCGCCTCAGGGTTAAAATCGCAACTGGTCTTTGATCAATTAAATCCAATCGTCATCTTTGCGTATTACGTGATTGCAATTGCGTTCTCAATGGTTTTTATTCATCCGATTTTTCTTGTAAGTGAATTGTTGATGATGATTGCAGTGAACTTGCTTGCGAAAAACCAGAAGAAAACACTGGGGACATTGCAGGGTGCATTGTTCATGATGCTCTTTATCGTCGTGATGAATCCTATTATGAATAATCATGGGGCGCACGTGATTGCGACGTTTGGTGGGACGGTGATCACAGCAGAGGCTGTCACGTATGGTTTTTTAATGGCGCTTTCGCTGGCGATCTTAATGCTAGTGTTTGTTTCCTATAATCAGAGTATGACGAATCATAAGTTCTTATATTTATTTGTGCGGATTTCACCGCAACTAACTTTATTAACGATGATTACGATGCGGTTTGTCCCACTATTTATTCGGCGGTTTACCAATATCAAGAATGTCCAAAGAACACGTGGTGTGCAGATGGAAACGGGGAGTGTTAGAGCCCGATCACATGCTGGGATGCGTTTGATGGAAGTATTATTGATTAATTCATTGGTTGACGCACTACAAACGGCTGATTCAATGACGGCCCGTGGTTATGGGTCACAGAAGCGAACGAGTTATCAACGTTATCGATTTACCCAACGGGATGGTTGGGTATTGGCAAGTCTTGTAGCAGGCAGTGCACTTTGTTTTTATTTTGCTAAACAGGGGATTGGCCGCTTAGCGATTTATCCAATACTTGGCTCGATTCATTTGAATCAAATTGGTTGGCTATGTTTGGTGTTAGTCTTATTAATTGATAGTTTGCCGCTATTACTAGAAGGATGGGAATATTTATGGTGGACATTGCGCAAATAAAACAATTTAATTTTCAGTATGCATTAGCAACCCAACAAAATCTGAAAGACATCAATTTAACCGTTCAGACGGGTGACTTCATTACGTTAGCTGGGAACTCGGGTAGCGGGAAGACCACCTTATTGCGCCAACTCAAAAAAGAACTCTGGCCCGTTGGTAAACGGTCGGGTGAGATTATTTTCGAGGGCCAACCGTTAGCTGATTTATCGCAAGGGTTAAGTGCGCAGAAGATTGGGATGGTCTTTCAAAATCCGGATAACCAATTAGTGATGGATACGGTCATTCAGGAACTCGCTTTTTCACTCGAGAATATTGGTGAAAAGAGTGCGAATATTCAAAAACGAATTGCCGAATTAGTCAGCTTTTTAGGTTTCCAAGATTTGCTGTATGCTTCCGTGCATGATTTATCGGGTGGCCAAAAACAACTGGTCAACCTAGCGTCGGTTTTGATTTTACAGCCGGATCTTTTACTGTTGGATGAACCAACAGCGCAACTCGATCCCATTGCGACCAAAGAATTTATTAGTTTATTGCAACGGGTACATGACGAACTCGGCATCACCGTGATTATCAGTGAACACCAGTTGGATGATATTTTACCGCTCTCTAATCAACTTTGGTTGATGGATGGCGGTGAGATAACGTATCAAGGACCGGTTGCTGGTGGATTAGCAGCAATTTGGGCGCAACCGGCATTGCGTGAATTCGTCCCAGATGTGCCACACGTCTTTTTACAAAATGAGTTGATTGCACCAGCTGATATTGCGGCATTACCATTGACCGTTGTCAGTGGCAAGCAATTGATTGAGCGGCGACAATGGCAGTTAACACATACTAAACGTGAAATAGCCACGAACGACCAAGCAACAATGCTGCAGGCCAAACATGTGAGTTTTCAGTATGAAAAAAATGACCCTTATGTTTTAGACCAGCTCAATCTAGAGGTTCATACCGGCGATTGGTTAGCGATTGTTGGTAAAAATGGGACTGGTAAATCGACGTTGTTGAAGCTTTTGATTGGTTTATTACAACCGCGCCATGGTGCAATCAAGTTACAGGGGAAGAAGATCGGTAAGTGGGCGCAAGCTGAACTTTTCAAAACAGTGGGTTATCTCTCACAAACACCGAGCGATCATTTCAGTTATGATAGTGTCCGTCAAGAATTTATCGAACGGGCGCGGCAGTTAAAACGCGCAACACCAGAACAAGTGGCAGAAGAGATGCTAGCAAAGCTCGGTCTTCAAACCCTTGCTGAACGTAACCCGCAAGATGCCAGTGGCGGCGAGCAACAATTGATTGCACTCGGGATTGTATTGCTAGCGCAGCCGCAGTTACTCTTACTGGATGAGCCAACAAAGGGCCTTGATCCGATTCGCAAACGGGCGTTGGGTGAATTGTTAACGCGTTTACAAGCGGAAGGCTTAACATTGATTATGGCAAGTCACGATATGGCCTTTAGTGCCCGGTTTGCTAGTCAGTGTGCCTTATTATTCGATGGGACGATTGTATCGGAGGAAGAACCTTATGCCTTTTTCGCGCATAACTTCTTCTATACGACAACCATCAACCGAATGTTACGCAGTCAATTGCCCGAAGCCCTGAATTGGGAAGAGGTGCACGCATGAAAGCTTTAAAAAATAGTTGGACCACGTTTGGATTGGCTTTCTTGATTATGGCGATTTTCATGTTGTTTATCGTCACTTTAAAAGGACAGCATTTTCTGATCTTCAGTTTTATCTGTTTGATTGCCAGTATGCTGCCATTTTATTGGCGGTTTGAAACCCGGGATATTCGCGCCCGTGAAATTATTTTCATCGCGGTTTTAGCGGCGATTGCGGCAGTCACTCGGGTACCATTTGCACCATTGCCCAGTGTTCAGCCAACTAGTTTTGTGATTATCGTGTCGGCATTAGTCCTTGGTCCAGAATCGGGTTTTATTGTCGGTTCGACCGCCGCGATTGTCTCGAATATGTTTTTGGGACAAGGGCCATGGACCCCATGGCAAATGTTTTGCTGGGGCATGATGGGCGTTACGGCAGGCTTAATTAGTCGCCATCAGTGGGCACAGAATAAATACTTGCTCTGTATTTTTGGGTTTGTCTGGGGCTTTATTTTTGGGTGGATTATGAATCTGTGGTATTTTGTCGCATACGTCAATCCACTGACGATTAAGACTTTTATTGCAGCCTATGTCGCGAGTTTCTATTTTGACTTGGCCCATGCTTTATCAAATGTTTTTTTTATTTTCTTCTTTTATCAGTCGTGGTACCGAATCATCAGTCGCTTTAAAGTGAAGTATGGTTTGTTGGCGACGGAAGATGAGCTATAAAATTGAGCCCTCACCAAAGTGGTGGGGCTTTTTTTAACGGACATCATTTCATACTTGAAAGTTCACAATTTGGTCCCAACTGCTTGGTATTCTATAAATATCAGATAAGCATCTCCCAAGTAAGTGAATCTGAGCAAGTTAATTTTATGAGACAATTCCTCCCTAAAGAAGTGTCTTAGCAACACCCAATGAGTTATAGTTTAACGGTAGAACCAATCATCTAAATTGAAATTCCTCCCAAGAAAATCAAAAGCGATTGGCTATTAAAAGCGAAGCGTAAAATGAATGATTGATGTGGGTTCAATCCCCGCAACTCGATGACTGTTGTGTTAAAAAAGCCGCAACCAATTTGGTTGCGGCTTTTTTGCGTTTAGTAGACCAATCCCTGTTTACCAGTAGTATGGCCAGTTAACAGTTTATCAGTAATCATTTGGAGATTAGCGACCGTTAAGCCTGTGTAGTGGGCGGTGGTGATTGGATGCAGAATCCGCGCATCGATTAGCCGCGCAATTTGTTGGAGAATCGCCCCTTGACTAGTGGTTTGGAATTGATAGTCCGTTTTAGTGAACATGTACTCAAATGAAAATGAGGCTGATTTAGGCTTAAGCGGTGCGAGATCAAGTGGATGCGTATTGCCAACAATCGTACCGACTTGTCCAAACGGTTTAATCAGCCGTGCGACCTCTTGGAGATAGCTTTCAATATCATAAAGGACCGCGATGGCATCAAAGGTGTTATCCGGAAGACTGGCTAAGTTGTCTAAGCTGCTAGGTGAATGATAATCCAGCGGGTGATCAACTCCGTTTGTTTTTAGCCAGTCGAAATGAGTGAGACTGCTTGTGGCAGTGACGGTGAATCCGGCCCACTTGGCGAGTTGACTGAGAATTGATCCAACCCCACCGGCACCATTGATAATCAATAGTTGTTTGCCACGATTGGCATTTTGTTCAGCGGTAAAACCAAGCTTTTCAAAAAGTAATTCATAGGCGGTTAACGAAACAAGCGGTAAGCCGGCAATCTCCGCGGCACTGATTGTACTAGGCGCAAGCGCACAAATCGCGGCCGGAACACATTGATAGTGTTGGAAACTGCCATCGATCTGGGTACTGCCGGCATAGAAGACAACATCGCCAGGTTGAAAGTTGGTCACAGTGGCGCCGACCGCTTGCACGGTACCATACCCGTCATAGCCTAAAATGGTTGTGGTGCTAGCTCGTCTTTTAAGGTCGACAGGGTTGACGCTACTTGCCCTGACTTTGATCAGTAGCTCTTCAGGTTTAGGCGTAGGGATTTCACCAGACACTGCGTGCCAATTATGTTCGGTATCAAGTTGGATTTGGTGATTAGTGGTCATGATGACGTCATCCTTTCTGAATAAAATGGTTAGTCTAAGCCTACTGCTAATCACCGCATAATACAAAAAAAGACGCCCAATTAAGAACGTCTTGAGTTCATTTAAATTGCTTCAACAGTAACTTCTTCAGTTGGTTCATCTGCAGAAGTTGTCTGTAAAAATTGATCGCCTGCAAGATCTTTGTAGAATGCCATATAAGTTGCATTCTTATATGGCGTTAACCAGAAATAGCCAATGCCAAGTGAGAGGCCAGCTAAAATATCCCAACCTAAGAAGCTTAGTTGTAAGACGAAAAACCGGAATTTATGCCCATTCATTAACTCACGACTCTTAGTGATACAATCTAAAAAGCTAACGTCAGCTTGTGGATCGTTATCTGTTAAGTCCTTGAAGATATAAGAAGCTTGAGAATAAGCGTAGCCTTTAATGATCCCCGGAATAATGAATAACAATGCCCAAAGGAATGTAAATAAGCTAGCTAAAATTCGAATTAGAAAAGCGCCCAAGAAATAACGTTTTGAGAAGACACTGAAAGCTCCTTTGAGTGAACTAAAATCAGCATCTTTCGAACGGAGCCAATCTAAGAAAGTAAAATTAATCCCAAGTGTAATGAGCCCCAAAATGAAACTTGGAATTTGACCAGCAAAACTACTACCAGACGAATGGCCCGAAAAAGATTCATTGGCAGCCATTGATGGGTCGGTGTTTGCGAAGATGGCAATCATGGCCATCAAGACTGCTCCGACAATAATCACCCCAATAATTGATAGCAGAGTGGGGATGATGTTCAACGTAACGGCCTTTCCCCAATGACCAGCAAATAATGACTTAACTTCTTTTTTAAGTGAAGCGCGTGATTGATACTCTCTTTCCATGATAATTCCTCCCTTACTACGTAGATAAATTATACTATTAATTAATGGCTGAAATCAATTTATTTTTAAGTATCTTTGAAAGGATTGTTGGGGATTAGTTGTTGAATGCACTGGTACATCAGGTATTCTATAAATAATAGCACATCATAATTAAATAGTGTAAAATATAAAATTAACTATTTTTGTTAAGGGGATGTATAGAATGAATAAGGGTCGATTAGAAGCATTTAGCGATGCTGTCATCGCGATTATTGTCACCATTATGATCTTGGAATTTAAAACGCCAGAAACACCGGAAATTAAGGCACTTTTGGAAAATGGTCCCTACTTTTTTGCGTATATCATTACGTACGTTTTCGTAGGGGTTGCTTGGTATAATCATTACTATATGTTTTCGCTGACGAAACGAGGAACAAAGCGTATTTATTGGCTGAATAATATTTGGTTATTATCCATGTCATTTTTACCCGTTGCAACGGCTTGGACGGGGCGGTTCATCAATGAACGCGGTCCGGAATATTTTTACTACGTGGTTCATCTGATTTGGTTATTGGCCTACTTCTTCTTGAGTGATGCATTGGCGAACGCCAATCGTGAAGTCGCCCCTGAGCGGTATCAAAAAATTAAAGCCATGCCGATCTATAGCACGATTACTAGACCTTATTTCTGGGTGATTCAAGTGATTCTATTAGTCGCTATTTATTTCTTTCCACCCATCGAATTAATTTTCGTAATGGTCGAAATTTATACGATTGGGAATCGTACCGACAAAGAAAGTGATCAATTATTCAATGATTAAAAAAACACCGCTAGCCTATTAGGTTAGCGGTGTTTTTTGGGAGATCTAGAATTTAATAACAACTTTCCCGGTTGAGTGATTCGTAGCACTTAGTTGATGGGCTTTGATCAAGCCATCAGCAGAAAATGGGAAGACAGTATCGATAATTGATTTGACTTTACCATCGGCCATTAATGCGGCAATCTTTTTAAGTTGATCACCATCTGGCATTAACCAGATGGCTTTGAAAGTCATATTGGTATCTTTAATGATGGCCGCAGTTTCAGGCGCTTCACCAACGATTGAAATTTGGCGACCTGTTTCAGGATTGAGGACAGCCCATGCATCGACTTGTCCTTGACCCCCGATAGTGTCGATAACGAGATCGACATTGTGGGCTTTATCGGCCACTTTTTCAGTTCGATAGTCAATGATTTCATCAGCGCCAAGTTCACGGACAAGATCGAAGTTCTTCGCACTAGTTGTGGTGATAACGTGGGCGCCCATTGCTTTTGCGAATTGGATAGCATATGAACCTACGCCACCTGAACCAGCTTGGACCAGGACGGTTTCGCCTGGTTGTAGGTGACCGTGGTTAAAGAGTGCTTGCCAAGCAGTTTCGCCAGCTAATGGGACGGCAGCCGCTTCTTCAAAAGTGACATTGGCTGGTTTTGGTGCGATTAAGTTGTCATCAACGGCAACGTATTCAGCATAAGTACCACGATTTGAAGTGGCAGGTCGTGCGAAAACTTCATCACCAACGTGCCATTCTGTTACGGCTGATCCAACGGCAACAACGACCCCGGAAAGGTCCCAGCCAAGAACGATTGGGAATTCCCATTGGAACATGCTTGTGAGATGACCTTCACGTAATTTCCAGTCGAGTGGGTTGATTGCTGTCGCTTTAGATTGAATTAGGACTTGGTGTTCACCAATTGTAGGCATCGGTAAAGTAATCATTTCAAGTTGGTTTTCGTCACCATATTGTTGGATGGCAACAGCGTGCATTGTTTCTGACATATGAATAGCCTCATTTTCTTATTATTAGTAAGTGTAGTGTACCAATCAAATGGTTGTTAAGTCAATTAACAGGCTTAAAAAGTAAAAGAAAAGCACCCAATTTGGTTAATTGGATGCTCAGAAAATAATGCTGTTAATCCTCAAAGGCTAACCTGTTTGAGTCAGCACTCTATAGTTCTTCTTCTGCTATTTTTGCTAGTGTTGTTTTTGATGGGATGAAGAATAGGGCACCAGTTGTTGGTTCACTGAAGTCGAGTAGGTGGTCATAATTGCCGACTGGTTTGCCGACGAACATATTGGTTAACATGCGTTTTGTCACTGACCATGTTCGAGAATAGCCGATAAAGTAAGTACCGGTCATTTTTTCGCCAGGGTTTGCGTATGGAACGTTCATGCGAACAATCTTATGTTCCACACCGCCTTCGTTATCTTGTGAGACAACGTTGTGCGCGTTGGTTGGCTTTTCGGCGTCAGCAAGTTCTAAGTCAGAAAACTTTTTGCGGCCAATTGTTTTTTCTTGTTCTTCAGTTGAAGTATGGTTCCAGCTGTCCATGGCATGGATATATTTCTGTGCAAAAGCGTATGAACCGTTGATGAATTCTGGATCTTCATCGCCGACTAATGCGTATTCAGCAGTTTCATCGATAGCGGGATTTTCCGTACCGTCAATGAAGCCGATGATCGCGCGGCCTTCGAAGTAACGGAATCCGTGTGTTTCATCAATCGTTGTTGCGTTATCAGAAATGAATTGCATCATTTGATCTAATACTTCATAACAAACCGCCATTTCTTTGGCCCGAATATGGAAGAAAAGATCGCCTCCGGTTGCGACGGCATCATGTTTAGGACTTGGAATTGCCTTGAAGGGTTCCAATTCCTTTGGTTTTGGTGCGTTAGGGAATAAGTAATCCCAAGCATCCGAGCCAATCCCGAAAGCCACGCGTAAGTGGGCATCTGGGTAACGGATATTCATGCTATTGATGATCGCTGGAATGCGCGCTGCTAATTCGGTAACAGCCGCTTTGTCCGCCTCGGCATCTTGCCGATTCAATTTCTGGGTGACGAAAATGATGTTCTCGCCAGCATCTTTAAAAACGTCTTGTGCATCTGTGGGTGTAATTGCCATGTTCAGAACCTCCAAATAAAAATTTAAAGTTAGTTATTTATAATCATTATTATCTAGCTCAGTGCAAGCATACCAAAAAACGGTTTTTTTTACCAGTCCCAATAATTAAAAAAAGACATATTGGTAGATTGCAAATTTAATCCGAATTTTTGGACAAATTTGTCAGCATCACCTGATACGGTGTTTGCCAGTCGAGTATTTTAAGCGGTCGCTGGTTAATTTGGAGTAACGTCGTCGTTAAATCTTGAGCACTAATGTGCTCAAAA
>NZ_JBJKTM010000020.1:0-31193 GCF_046580785.1 Latilactobacillus sp. VITA-14 | reverse complement strand
AAAAGACCAATTTTAGCCAAGTAACGACTGATGAGATCCTAGCAGCACTTGAACTAATTAATCAACGACCATTAAAAATACATCATCAACAGACTGCCATTGAAAGATTCCGGGCTTGTTCGGATTAAACTTGTAATTTGCCACTTCAAATGGGCTAAAGAATTAGATATTGTTTCTTGGGATAACTATCCCAGTCTCGATACTCCTGCAAGCTATACCGCAATGCAACATGATTTAATGTACGGACTAAAGGAACAGCCCTTCTTATTAATGGAGCAAACACCCAATCAACAAAATTGGCAAACTTATAATGCGCTAAAACGACCTGGTGAAATGCGGATGCTCAGCTACCAAGCGCTTGCCCATGGTGCCAATAGTGTCTTATTCTTTCAACTTAAACAATCACGTAATGGTGCTGAAAAATTCCACAGCGCTATTATGCCCTACACAGGTTCGACGGATAATCGCATCTTTCGAGAAATCGCTCAGCTTGGCAATGAAGTGGCTTCATTGCCAGCACAATTGCTGCAAACTAAAATCACTGCAAAAATCGCAATTATTTTTGATTGGTCCAGCTATTGGGACCTTGAAAATTGTATCGGGCCAACTGTCAAACTTGATTATGTTCAAAATTTTTATCATTATTACGATGCCCTTTATCAACTCGGCATACCTGTTACCATAATTTCAATTGATGCTGATTTTAGTCAGTATGATTATGTAATTGCACCTAATCTTTACGTCATTGAAACAGCCTTCTCTGAACAGATTAAAGCTTATGTTCAACAAGGCGGTCACTTTATCACGAATTTCCTATCGGCAGTCAGTGATACCGCGGATAATTTTATTATTGGTGGACGTCCCGGTTATTTACAGGATTTATTAGGAATCACTATTGATGAATCTGATGCACTACCACCAGATAAACAAGTAATCCTAACCACAACTGACCACCAAATTCTTAATGCGCATACTATTTGCGATCTCATTCAACCGACAACTGCCCTGACCCTTGCCCAGTATTCTGGCGCAATCTTTTATCATGGTAATGCCGCAATTACACAAAATAACTTTGGGGATGGCTTTGCCTATTACATTGGTACCGAACTTAGCTCAACAGATATTATGACATTTTTACAGCAAATAGGCCTCAGCACCGCTAATTATAATCCTGATGTTGAAATCATGACTCGTAGTGATTCAACAGTGGACTATCATTTCGTTATTAATACTACTGACCGTTCACAAACCATTAATAATCCTTATGCTGACCAAATTGACATTCTAAGCCAGCAAATAATTCCAAGAACCTATGAATTACCACCTTTTGAAGTGCTAATTTTTTGTACCTCTCATTAAAAACTACCTAACATGTCATTTTTTTGTTTCTTGAAATACTACTAGCTAAAAAATGCTGTGTTTTTCAATAAAATAACCTAAGCTCAAATTCTAAGGCATGAATTAAAAAATTCATATCTCGGAACTAAGCTTAGGTTATTTATATATATTCAGATTAATGACTCATCGCAGATTGACCATAATAAGCGTTTGCGCCATGTTTACGATAATAGTGCTTATCTAATAGATATTGTGGCACGTGCACCTCTGCCCTTGTTGCTTGCAAAGCGTGATAACTAATCTCAGCAGAGACTTCTAATACTTTTGCATTATAAACCGATTTCTCTGGCGTTGGCCCCCATGTGAATGGACCATGTTGACTAACCAACGTTGCTGGGACAGCATCCGGATCAATTCCCCGCCTTTCAAATTCTTCAACAATCACCCGGCCTGTGTTTAATTCATAAGCCGATTCAACTTGCTGTTCATTTAAGGCTGGCACACAAGGAATATCACCATAGAATGTATCAGCATGGGTTGTGCTAACCGCTGGAATATCCATTTTAGCCGCTGCAAAAGAGACTCCCCAAGGTGAATGCGTATGTGTAATCCCGCCGATGGTTAAAAAATGTTTGTAAAGATACGCATGGGTCGGTGTATCACTTGATGGATTTAAGTTGCCTTCTACCACTTGCCCGTCAAGATCAACGATTACCATGTCCTCCGGTTTTAATTGATCATACTCAACACCGGACGGTTTGATCGCGAATAAGCCCTTTTCGCGATCGATCCCCGAGACGTTGCCCCAAGTAAAAGTCACTAAGCCCAATTTAGGTAACGCCATATTAGCTTCATAAACTGTTTGTTTCAATTCTTCTAACATCACTACACCCCTATTAATAACCCGATTCTTCTAGTAATTTGGTGATAAAATCATGTGCTGTTTCAATTTGAGCAAGTGCGTCCGCATCTTTTTCGGACCACATCTCAATGGTCAACGTTCCGTTATAGCCAATTCGTTTCAACGTTTTGAATAATCCCAGGAAATTAACATCCCCTGTCCCAAACGGCACATCTTTAAATTGACCCGGCGTTGTTGCTGTCACTGCTAATGCGTCTTTCAGATGAATGGCGACAATGTTGGCCATCCCAGCGGTTAAATCTTGACCAGGAATGTTTTCCGGCCAAGCAGAGATGTTCCCTAAATCCGGATACGCCTGCAGCCAAGGTGATTGAATTGATTGTTTAATGGTCTGCACCTTAGCGATTGAATTAATGAATGGATCATCCATTGTTTCAATGGCTATCATCACTTGATTCTCAGCCGCAAAATCAACAACCCGTTGTAGGTTTTCGATAAAATTCTCACGGGTTAATACCGTTTTATCGCCGTAATATTCATCGTAGCCAGCAATTTGAATGTTGCGAATCCCTAAATCTCTCGCTAATAGGATTGCTTTTTTACACATAGTGTAAGCCTGCTGATAGACCGCCGCATCTTCTGAGCCTAACGGAAATTTTCTTAATCCCGATAGCATCATCGTGTCAATTGGGACTCCAGTTGCGTAGATATCTTGCACTAATGCAAACCGTTGCTCCCGACTCCAATCAAGCCGCTCCAGTCGTTCAGCCGTCTCATCAATTGATAATTCCACAAATGCAAACCCTTGCCCCTTAGCAGTTAACAACTTATCTCGCCATGTCATTTGATCGGGTAAAGACTTCTCGTTAATCCCTAACTTCACCATGTTTATGACCAATACTTTCTAATTTCAGCTTGGAAAGCTTCTGCGGCAGCTGCGGGATCTGCTTGCCCTGTAATCGCCCGCCCTGCGATGAACGTATAGACCGGCACTCCTTCAAATAATTTGATAGTATCCAGATTTAAACCACCCGTTACAGAAACTTTGAAGCCCATATCAATGAATTTTTTAACGATGTCTAAGTCTTTTTTACCCCATACTTCGCCAGCTAACAAGGCATCTCGACTTTGATGATAAATAACTTGTTCAATCCCAATTGCTTGCCATTGTTGTGCTAATTCCCATGTCCACGCTGTATAAAGTTCAACTTGAATGCCATCTAACACGGATTTAGCAGACTTCATTGTCGCAATGGTTGCTGAATCAATGACTGTCATTAAATCTGCACCGGCATCTTTTGAATTCTGCGCAACCGTTGAACCAGCATCCGCACACTTAGTATCCGATGCAATGATCTTGTCTGGGAACATCGCCCTTAAAACGCTAATCGACTGCTGACCCGCTTGTAATTCAAGAATGGTCCCCACCTCAACGATATCAACGATTGGTCCCGCTAAGTGGGCGATTCTTGCCGCTTCTGCTAATGTATTTTGATCAAGTGCGATCTGTAAATTTGGTTTTTTCATTGAACTAACCCTCACTTTTTATACTTCGTTTCAAAATCCGTTTCATCACTAATTCGTTGCGCAATTTCTTTATCACTCATTACATTTTTGACGCCAACCACTTTAACGCCTTTAGCTGCCGCATCTTTGAACATGTCCACAAAATTCAACGGGGTAAATACAGCATCATATTGTGTCGCCGTTGATTTACCTTCTGCAATACTTGTATGGTTAATCTTGGTAATTGGAATCCCTAATTTTTTCATTGCTTTTTCGACTGATTTCATCATCATTAAACTCGTCCCTGATCCATTGGCACAAGATACTAAAATATTCATAACGTTGTCCTCCAGTTGATTTATTCACTTTTAATATTCTTTGCTTCTTTATATGCTTCGTAATCTTCAACCATTAAGAAATAATTCTTAGGATCCTTCCGGTATTCGAGTTGTGGAATTAAGATTAGAATTAATGCAACAACCGCGATACCACCGTAACTCAAGTATTTCAGAATGACTGTGAAGATTGGCCAAACCGTATCCCAATCGAACATGCCTAAGTAACCACCGTATTTAGCCATCCCAATCCAAGTTGAGATTAAAGCCGCCCCAACGACTTGGATAATACCCGAGAAGAATGGCAAAATCATTGCTGCCTTAGCACCTGCGCGATTATTGGCAATTACCCCAAAGACCGCATTATCAAAGAATAACGGGATAAACCCGGCAATAATGATGGTTGGTGAGTGGAATAGCATTAATGCCCCAATAGCTAGGAACTGTCCTAACGCACCAAACAAGAAGCCGATTGTAACTGCGTTTTGTTCGCCAAAAGCAAACGTTGCAGCAACGTCAATTCCGGGTACCGAATTTGGTAAGATTGTATCGCTAATCCCGGTGAAACTTTCAGTTAATTCGCCAACAAAGGTCCGAACCCCTAACTGTAAAATAGCTAGGTTAACGGCAAAGCCTAACGATGTTGTCAGAATATAGAAGAAGAAACTGCCGTCTTTAGCTAACCCGGTCGCGCCTTTGCTCGTAATGAATAATTCATTGAAGTATGGTCGCCCAAGAACCACCATGATAATGCCAAAGAACATAAACATTAGAATCGCTGTAGCTACCATGTTTTCATTGAAAATTCTGAGAAAACCAGGCAGTTCATAATCTTCTAATCGTTTTGTTTTAACATCACTCTTTTTCTTTGATGAAGCTTGCATCTTATCAGATAGCCAAGCAACCAACGCAATCCCAAACATTTGTTGATGCGCAACGGCAAACCCGCCGCCATCCGTCAATTCCTGCACCGGTTTGATTGTCATGTTTGAACCGACTGCCCAGTATAAGCCTAATAAAACACCCATCACTAGTAAAACTTCAATTCGGCCTAAACTTGGAATCGCAAATAACAGAATCCAAAAACCAGTTGCTGCTTGCTGAACTTGCACATTCCCGGTTGTAAATACCGCCCGTAACTTGGTGTATTTAGAAAAACGAACCAATACAATGTTGAACACAAAAGCGATTAACAATAGAATCATCACATCGCCAAATGAGCGGCCAAAAGTCTTCATTACCCCGTCCGTTACGGCATTCTGACCAAAATATGGATCAATCACCGTTGCGGTTAGATGGAAGCGATCCTTTAGACCCGTTAAAATGGGTCTAAAACTATTAACCAATCCACCTGACCCAACCATTAAAATCATGTAACCGATTGTCGCTTTAAGAAACCCAGCTAAACTCTCATAAATTGGCTTCTTCTCGAGCATATACCCAATCAGAACAATAAAACCAATCATGTAAGCTGGCTGCGTTAAAATATTACTTGCAAAGTAGTCCCAAACCGCCATCACACCACTCAATACATTATTCATATTTCATTCCTCATTCCTTATTAAACTGAATCGGGATTAAACGAATGCATCACATCTTCAAAATCAGCCATTGTTTCAATCGCTGATAAGGCATCAATCATGCCGTCAATCATCAAAAGATCCATTAAATCTTGGATGTTTTTCAAGTGTTGCGCATCGTCTTTAGCAGCTAAAGTGAAAAATAATTTACCTTGTTTTTCTTCATCATCCGGATCAAAAGAAACGGGTTCACTAAATTTAGTGAAACTAATACCAGTCCCCAATACACCTGCACTCGTCGCTAAAGCATGGGGCATTACAACCCCTGGAACGATAACAATATAAGCGCCATTCTTCTCAACATTTTTAATAATCTCATCGACATAATCATCTGTAATCAATTGTTTTTCTTTAAGCGTTGAACTCGCTACGCGCAATGCTTCGCGCCATTTTTTCGGTGTCTCGTCGTATATTCTGATTAATTCATTATCATAAAAATATTGCAACATTGGGATTGTCATCTTAAACTGTCCTCTCTTACCGTCTACCTCCCTACATTCGCGTTTTATAGGAATGATGGGAACGGCACATCATTATCTTTTGAAAATACATCTGTAAAGCCGCGGTTATAGTGATATTGAATCTTATCCTGATCTTCTGGGAACGTGTAGCTACCGCCCACTTTCCAAACGAATGGATGGAATTGATAATCTAACATATCCTTCTTCATTTCCCAGATTTTCACAATTTCTTGTGGATCGGCATCAAAGTTCGACCAGATATCATAATGAACAGGTATCACGACTTTGGTCTTTAAATCTTCTGCTGATCTTAAGACATCAAATGAAGTTACTTTATCCGTGATCCCACGGGGGTTTTCACCATAATTGATAATCTCGACATCGACATGGTTCTCATTACCATGTTTCGCAAACATATTGGACATGTGTGAGTCGGCTGCATGGTAGAGATTCCCGCCTGACGTTTTCACCAAGTAATTAACCGCAATTTCATTCATATCTTGTGGTAATTTACCGTTAATCGTTTCATCTGGTGAAACGGTTAGTAATGCCGTCCGATCGAAGGCCTCCAACGCTTTGATTGTGACTGACTTAATCGTGACTTCATCCCCTGGATGAACGACAATCGTCCGGTCTGCAGGTACACCCCAGCCTTCCCAGATATCAACCACTGCTTGTGGCCCAATGAATTTTGTCTCTGGACTGCTATTTTGTAACACTGCTGCAGCCGTATTTATATCTAAGTGATCAGAATGAATGTGCGTGACCAACAAAGCGTCGATATCCTTCATCGCATAAGGATCAATCACAAATGGTTGCAAGCGTAAATTAGGTTGCATTTTTTGGACACCACTCATCCGCATCATTTGATGACCATCTTTCATCATGCCGGTCCCATGCGTTTGCTTGCCGGTCCCATTCCATAAATCAATGAGGATGTTAGTTTTCTCATGCGTTTTAACCCATACCCCATTATTCGCGAGCCACCACATTCTAAAGTTTTTTTCCGGCACAACTGATTGCTCAATTTCTTCGTTTAACCAAGTTCCCCATTCCGGGAATGTATTTTGAATCCAATTTTCACGAGTTGCTTCATTGATATTTGCTGGTTTTGCCATTTTTCTATACCGTCCTTCTACAAAGTATAAACCGATAAATGCGTGCGCTTACATTTACTTACAAGTCCATTATCTGTTACTTTCTGTTATAAGAACAGTCCCATCACCCCACAACTAGCCGCCTGAAATGAGACTGTAAGCCCTCCCAATTAAACTGTATAATGGTACTATACTCTGCACACCTCACATCGATTGAAAGGAGCCACCATCATGCAAGTTTCCAATGCCAATTACAGTCGCTTTATTAACTACCTCAGCACCCAACAAGCACTCCCGTCTGTTCAGACGATGGCTACCCAACTCAATTTATCTAGTCGCAAAATCTACTACTTACTGCAATCCGCCAACACGGAATTACGCGCAGCACACTTACCCTTCCTAGTTCCGGAAACTGAAATCTCCAGTCACCAACTAGCCGCTTTAACCAGCAGTCTTTCTAAAACACCAGTCAATACATACCTTAATTCATATGAGCGCCAATTAATTATCGACACAATCATTTCTTTGCCTTTCAGAAAATGGACCTTATCCGATTTCCAGGCCCTCTTTAGCATCTCACGGAACACGGTGTTACGTGATGTATCTGTTCTAAAAAAGCGTGCAAAATTTAAACCTGTATTTTCTAAAAAAGACGGTTTTCATTTTGAAGAACCCCTCTATGATTTACTTGTGCATGCTTACAATAACCTGACTTTACTGCAGTATCATAAGTGTGCACTCGACTACTTTATTAATACACTCGATAAACACATCGCTTACTCGAAATTCTTACTGGTTAGTGATAAATTAAAGTACCTTTATAAAAATTCCATTGATAAACAAATTTCCAATCATAATGCTATCACCTTTACACTATTCACGGTGTCGGCGTCCTTATATGATCACCGGCATCCGATTCAATCGGCAGCTGAATTATTCAAAGAAGCAGATATTCGTTCCTTCACGAAACGGCAAGAGTTCAATATCATTAAGGACTTCAGTCTAATTGTCATGACTAACTTCGATTTGTCCGTTTCAGAGCCGCTCGAACTTTTCCTAACGCTGCAGCTATTGAGTGTCAATAAAGAACAGGACGCACATTTCAGTTCCCATGATTTTCAAGATTTGCTAATTCTAAGCGAAAGCCTGGTTAACGTCTTCTTTAAAGTCACTCAAATGAGTTGTAGCGAAACCGACCGAAAAGCATTGATTCGGGATATTCAAACCCAACTGAAGCCGTTCTGGTACGCCGTTCGCTATCAAAACATCACAGTGTATGACTATCTTTATGTGAACCCCACTTTCGAACACTATGTACAGCAATCCTTAGACCGATTAAATAAACAGCCGCTATACATCCGCTTATTCCCATTCGGTCTTTTACCCGAGCAGATTAGAATCCTCGCCATGATTTTTTATAATTTTAGCTTGTCACAACAAAAAATTCATAAAATCAACATTCTGATGATTACATCGCTCCCCATCTACAGCCAAAAACTGCTCCAAACCATTATCGAACATAATACGGCAGTCCTATATGATCTCACCATTCGGCGCCTGCCGAACCGGCCAAACACCATCACCGATATCAACGATTTCAATCTATTGATTACAGAATCAACTGAAATTTACACAACAATTCCAACATTTTTGATTGATCAACAATTAAAAGACAGCGAGTTTGAACGCCTAAAAAAGGTGATTGAACAACTATAAGCATAGAAAAAAGACGGCCACATAATTTCCTTACGAAGAATTATGCGGTCGTCTTTACTATTCCCATTCTGTTTTCTTATTCTGTTTTCCGAATGCTAGCACCATTTGATGCGATTACTTCTTGATACCAATAATAAGAATCTTTTTTTATTCTCTTGCCAGTACCTTGCCCGTCATCGTCTAAATCGACGTATATGAAGCCATAACGCTTGCTCATTTGGCCGGTCCCAGCTGATACTAAATCAATACAGCCCCATGAGGTGTAACCCAATAATTCTACACCATCTTTTTCAACCGCATCCATCATTGCAGATAGATGTTGTTGTAAATAATCAATTCGATAAGTATCATTGATAGTTTGGTCAGCATTCAGGTTATCCTTTGCACCTAAGCCGTTCTCAACGATAAATAATGGTAATCTATATCTTGTATAAATATCATTTAACGTAATCCTTAATCCTAATGGATCAATTTACCATCCCCACTCGCTTGAAGGCAAATATGGGTTCTTAATTGTCTCTGCAGCATTCGTATCCAATATTTCTTGGTCAGTTTGTGCTGTTGCTACTTTGGACGCATAATAAGAAAACGAGACAAAATCAACAGTATTTTCTTTAAGAATTTGTAAGTCATTTTTGGTAATATCTAATGTTATCTGTTTTTCTTCTAAGTCTTTCCAAACATAACTTGGATATTCTCCCTGCGCCTGAACATCAATAAAGAAATAATTCTCTCGCTCCATTTTTTTTGCTTCCCAAACATCTTCCGGATTTGCCGTCAGTGGGTAACAAGCACCCCCTGCTAGCATACAACCAGTTTGATTCTTAGGATCAATCTCTTTAGCCAATTTTGTGGCCAATGCTGAAGCCAGCAATTCATAATGTGATACTTGTAATTTAACTCGTTCCGAATCCTCATCTGAGTTAAAAATTAACCCCGCACCCATGAACGGTAAGTGTAAGATCATATTAATTTCATTAAAAGGCAAGCTCCAAAATTAATCCGAACAAAAAAACTCAAAGCAATCTCTTATAATGGTAGTAGCCTAATCCAACCATAAAGGAGATATCACTTTGAGCACTTCTACTTTAACACAATTTCAACGTGGACAACTAGGTCAACTTGTCTCTGAAGGGAGTACTTATCAAGTTATGGCCGACGCCTTGGGCGTTGCTAAATCAACTATTCACTATGAGTTACAACGTATTACCCCGTATAATGCTGAATTAGCACAGCTTGATGCCGATACAAAACGAAAAGCTTGTGGTCGCCATTCAATTTTAACCCCTGATAAACAACGTTTGATTGAAAATCATTTACGCTTAACTTGGTCACCTGAGATGATTGCTAGGATGTTTAATTTTGCGACTGCTTCTATCTATCATTGGCTTAATACTGGGCAACTCAACTTTGATTTAACCAATCTACCAAACCGTAACATTTATCAGAAACGCTCTAAAGAAAAACGTGGGACATTTATGACTGGTAAATCAATTGGACAACGCCCAATCAATGTTAATAATCGTTATGCTTTTGGACATTGGGAAGTTGACACTGTTTTATCAGGATGAGGTGATTCTAAAGCTTGTTTAGTCACATTTGTTGAACGTAAATCGTGTTTATTATGGGCACTTAAAGTGGCAAATCGTACTTCAGAGGCGCTAAATACTGCATTTGATAGCTTTATGGGAATCTTCGGTTCGCAAGTGAAATCAATCACCGTTGATCATGGAAAAGAATTTTCAAACTACCAAGTACTTGAAGCTAAATATAACGTGACGGTTTATTTCTGTCATGCCTATTCACCATGGGAACGTGGCAGTAACGAGTATTTTAACCGTAGGTTACGCTGGTTCTTTCCAAAACGCACAAACTTCAGTCGAATTACTGAAGATACCTTACTGGAATCACTAGACTTAATTAATAATCGCCCATTAAAAATCAACCAGCTACAAACCGCTATTGAGAAATTCCGAGCTTGTTCGGATTAAACTTGTAATTTGCCAAATTATAAAACAAAAAATAACTATCTTACTGTAAGTTAAGCTTATCCTACTTCAGTAGCGTATAATAACTACTATTACTCAAACCACACTAAGGAGGCATTTATCTTTTGAAACCCCAAAAATTAAAACTATCGGATTACTTACTCGGCTTTGGATTCGTATTATTGATGGTGGGCATTGCCACTGTCTTGAACGATGTTGAGATTATTCTACCCGAAATCGCAGCCTTAACAACGGGGCTGTGGATTTATCACGAACCGGGTTGGCTCAATCAACCCGCCAAGATATTTTGGCTGCCATCGATAACCGCCATCGTTGGGTTTGGCATTAATCGGTTGCCGCTCAGTTATGCAGTTAAAATTAGCTTACTACTACTCATCATGATTGTTTTACTTTGTTTATTTCGCTCAACACTCGCACCATCGTTTGCAACGGGGCTGTTACCGATTATCGTCAACGCCACTGAACTTTCATTCATCATTGCAATTTTAGGCTTTACGCTCACTTTGATGTTGGTCGTTAGCCTCCGCAAATTGCATCTGCAACATCCCTATCATGCCACGATTAACTATCGCGTCATGCTGGTTTTTCTAATCATTGCACTCTTATGGGTGTTAGTTGTTAGTTTACTCGGCCGGCCACAGATGGCTGCCATTCCGCCGGTACTTGTCGTCTTTTTTGAAATTCTACAAAAACCAATGTATCCAGGTAAAATGGCCATCAAGCAGATGGTTGCATTAACTGGCGCCGCCACAATCGGATTCGTCGCTTATAGCTTACTTGATTCACGGTTATTGGTAACCTTAATTGCACTGCCACTAGTTTGGGCATTACTCTATCTGCTACAAGTCAGAATTCCCGCCGCCTACGCCTTCCCTTTATTGGCCATTATTCTCCCACACCAAATGTTTCAAAGTTTGCCGCTCGTCACTTTACTGGCAACTAGTTACTTTTTTGGGGCTGCTTATTTATACCAGCAATACATTAAGCCGCGTCTCATCAGCAGATAAGCTTTACAACTTACTAACTGATGAAGAACAAGATCGACTAATCGAAAACATTCGCTTAAATCTCGGCCAAGTTACAAAACCTGAAATTCAAATCCGCGAAGTCAAACAACTCTACCAAGCGGATCCAGAATACGGTCGCCGAGTCGCAACGGCATTAAATTTAGATTTAAACCAATTTGAACACTAATCTATACAAAAAGAAGGTATCCGGCCCACCGGATACCTTCTTTTTATTTATCTTCTTTTGGAGAATCTTGTTTTGCTGCCCATTCTTTCTTGGTCATCAAGTCAGAGACATTCATTTTAATCTTCGTCACGTTTAAACCAGTCATTTGATGTACTGATTTAGCGATGCGTTCAATTGTTTGTTCGAAGATGTCTGGCGCTGATTTACCGTATTCCAAGATGGCATCCAATTCAATCGTTACTTCTTGGTTATCAATATCAGCGTCGACGCCCTTTGTCGGATCTTCTTGGTCTCTGAAACGATCAGCTAATTGACTCATCATCCCGCCTGATAATTCTAAGACGCCATCGATGTCATGCACCGTTTGGCCCGCAATTTTTTCAATCACACCATCCGAGAAGTTCAATTCTTTTTCGATTTTTTCGGTATGTTGATCCATTGTCTTATCCATCATTTTATCCATTGGTTTGTTTGGTTTATCCATCGTTTTCATCATCCTTTACTATTTTTATTGAACGCGTTTTTCAGAATCACTTTTCTTTGGATTACTGCCCTGTTGTTGCCATTCTTTCTTAGTCATAATGTCACTGACATGGCTGTTAACTTCGACAACACTCAAACCGGTCATTGATTCGACAGCTTCAGTCACTGCAGCTGTTAATCGTTCGAAAACATCCCGTGCATTCCGGCCGTATTCCAAAATAATGGTCATGTCGATTGCGACCTGTTTTTCGCCAACTTCCACACTGATGCCCTTCGTTGGATCACTATCGTTTCTAAAACGATCCGCAATATCACTGAAGAAATTACCGTTCATCGATAATAAGCCATCAATGTTTTGCGCTGTCTTACCAGCAATTTTGGCGATTACAGCATCTTCAAAAGTCAATTTGCTATTGGCCATCACTTCATCTAAATGTGCTTGTTCTACCATTTTGTCACACCTCCGTTATTTATCCTGCTTCAAGACCCGGTTAACTTGTGATCTAAATCCTTCTAAATCTTCCTTAGACCCTGTTAAACTAGCTGCAATGTAGCCGAGTAAACCAGCGATGATAATCAAGATTAAACTCATAAATCCAAAACTAATCCAAATGGCTGCCAACACTGCCCCAACAACAAAGCCCCAATAAGAACGTCTCATTTGTCTCACCTCACATCACTTTTTGCCTGATTACTTAGCGGTGATAGTTTGACATTCACTGCTTTAATCGGCATCTCAAAGATTGTTTGTAATGCTTGCTGTACCGTTTCTTTAACTGCCCGTGCTTGTTGATCGAGATCGTTGCGATCCACTGCGACCGCTTGAACGTCGGCAGTCACTTTTGGATGTCGGCCTTTAAACGTCGTATGGACTAACACTTCCTTAACACGGTGTTTTTCAATAATAGCTTGTGTCACTGTTTTTTCAACCGCTTTGCGGGAAAGTGCTAGTTCACCTTTATCGGTCTTGATGATCATTTGGCGTTTTTTCGGTGGACTGAATAATGCCAATAGCAGTAAATATAAGAAAATTAAGCCGCTAAGCACTCCTAATCCAAGTCCAAAATTACCGACCCATTGTTCGGGTAGCCAACTAAGATGCATAAATTGCTTATTGGATTGTTGTAGTGGATAGATTAATGTGATAAACCACGCTACCTGACACAACCCAAGCAAACTGGCTAAACTGATCACCACTTTAGTTAATTTATTCATGGTGTCCGCCCCTTTGTATTAGGATTTTCTACGTGTGAATAATAATGAAACAACGAAAACGACAATCACGGCACCGATAATGGATGGAATTAAGGCCATCCCGGCAAGCTGTGGTCCCCAGCTGCCAAACAATGATTGGCCTAGCCAGGCGCCGACTAACCCACCGACGATATTGCCGATCCAACCTGCAGGTAAATCACGACTTGTCAATGCCCCCGCAATCACCCCAATTAAAGCGCCAATAATTAAAACCCATAACCAATGTAACATAACAATCATCCTTTCTTGTTTTCTTAAAATATATTGCTAGTTCTCCATAAATGTAACAAATTCAACCAGCATCCGTAAAACAATACGCTTATCAATATTATTAAATTATCGTAAATGCACTTGTTTAATTAATTGATTCGCCACCGGTAACGCCGTAAATTTGACCGGTAATATAGCTTGCTGCGTTGCTTGCTAAAAAAACATATAGCGGTGCTAATTCCGCCGGTTGGCCGGCTCTTTCTAGCAATGTATTCTGCCCAAACTTAGGCAAAGCCCCTTCCAGTTGTCCTTGAGCCAACTGCAACGGTGTCCAAATCGGACCTGGTGCAACCCCGTTGACCCGAATACCTTTATCCGCTAATTGTTGCGCTAGATTGATCGTAAAATTCTTGATTGCTGCTTTTGTTGCTGCATAATCTAACAAATGCGGACTCGGATTAAAGGCTTGCACTGAAGTGGTCGTCAGAATACTGCCGCCAGCCGGTAATTGAGGCAATGCTGCTTGCACAAGCGCATACATCGCAACCACATTAACGTTAAAACTATCTTGAACTTGTTCTATTGGTAATTCGGTAATTGATGGATGCGCAATTTGTTGAGCTGCGTTTAAGACTAATGTGTCAAGTGTGCCAATTTGCTGCTGCGCGGTTTCCACTACTTGGCTAGCAATCTGTGGTTTCCGAAAATCAGCTGGGATCAATGCGATTTTACGCCCTGCATCTCGCACCAATTGAGCCACTTCTTGTGCATCCACTTCTTCACCTGGCAAATATTGCAATGCAATGTCTGCTCCTTCTCGGGCAAACGCAATTGCAACTGCGCGACCGATACCAGAATCTCCTCCGGTAATCAGCACTTTACGATCTAGTAACCGTTGTGCACCACGGTAGTGTTCTTCGCCACAATCTGGCTTGGGATGCATTTGATCTTGCAATGCCGGACTAGCTTGTTCTTGTTCTTGAAATGGCTCTGTCCGATAAAGTGTTCGCGGATCTTTTAAATCTGGTTTACCCATCTTCTTGTTCCCTCTTTTCCAATTAATCTAGATACACTGCTTTTAAATGTTCAATGTCCTGCGTTGTTAATCCTAAGGCCTGTTGTAAATAGGCTTGAGTTGAACCATAATCCTCATTGATTATGCGCTCAGCTGCGTTTAAGTAGGACTGATCAACACTCATCAATGCATGCATACTTTTTAAAAAGCCGCTTGAGGCATCTTTTTGACGTAGCGTCTTAATGCGGGCTGCAACGTGTTCCCTAGATGCTGTATTCGATAATAGATAATCATATTGGATCACATCTTCAGGTACCCCGAGTGCATTTAATAAATAATAAGCCGCCATTCCGGTACGGTCTTTGCCACCTGTACAGTGAAATAAAACTGCTTGTTGCGGATCGGCTTCAGTCAATAATCGTTCGAAGAATTGGCGATACATTCCGATTGAATAGGGATCTTGCACCATTTCTCGATAGACTTGGCGCATTTGTTGCTGCCCACCAAGCGGATTATTGGTGTAGCGCTCATAAAGTTCCGCTTCACTCGCCGTACTTTGCGTCGCATCTTCTTTAAAAATTGGCAACGATTCGTAAGATGCCGTCGTAATCTTTTTATCTGGCGCTTTTTTGCGCTCCATTGGTGAACGAAAATCCACGACATAGGTGATATGGTAGCTTTCCAAGAGCACCAATTCTCTCTTACTAAGATTCGCCAGATTCCCCGTTCTGAATAATCGATGCGGTTTAATCGAGCGACCATCCAGTGTTTGATAGCCACCTAGTTCTCTGAAATTGTAGCCATTTTTAATTGGTAATATGCGCGAAACCATCGACTCATCCTCTCTAATCAACCACTTTGGCTGCTAGGATCATTGATTATCATCCAATTTTTGAAGACACCTTTTTACCGTCTTGTTACTAAAAACACGACCATGATGATCAAATTCCAATGGCCCCCAGCTCTCACCGACGAGGGCCTCACCGTTATTCTCTCTTAAAATTGCTTCCTCCAAATCAGTCATACCTTCTAGAAAACACTTTAGATTGGCTGATTCTTTCTTAATCACCAAGCACAATTCTGGGGTCTTGACTGTACTACGACCTAACCTAACTTTCCTAATTGGGACTTCTTTTTGCATAAGCAACCTTCCTTTCATGAAATTTTTAATAACGCTACACCATCAATATAAAATAATCACATTTATTGATGCAACTTTTATGATTACGTTTTGTTATTGTTAGCACAATCATTTACCTTTACAAAGATTGTTGAAGTTGTTTAAATAAAAACAGAACACCTAAAGGAGATGGTTATTATCAACGCTATTAATATCATGTTTGCCGCAGATGAAAACTATGGTGATCAACTTCTAATCGCCATAAAGTCGGTTCTAACCCATATTTCGCCCAAAACTACTATTAATTTTTTTATTCTCGATAATGAACTCACTCCGCAAACGAAACACGCTGTTTCCAAGCGCGTCCCACGACCCAATCAAGTTGAGTTTATTGCACTTAATAAGCAGCTTTTTGAAAACTGTCCTGAAAGCAACCACATCAACAAAACGGCTTACTACCGCATTTTAGCGCCAACTCTTTTGTTGCGGAAAAAAATCGAACGTGTCTTATATTTAGATGTCGATATCCTCGTACAAACTGATCTCACGCCGCTATACAATACGCCTTTGGGCACAAATATCGTAGGTGCCGTGATTGATCCAGGACAAGCGCTCACACTGCGACGGCTCGGCATCACTCCACCACAATCGAATAACATCTACTTCAATTCAGGGGTCATGCTAATTGATACGGTTCGGTGGAATCATGCATCCATCACAGAGCGGATTTTCCACTTCATCAATCATCATGCGGATCGCTTACAATTCCATGATCAAGATGCGCTGAATGCCACTTTGGTTGGTAAAGTGAAACTACTCCATCCTAAATGGAACGTACAAAACTCATTGCTCTTTAGAAAACATGCGCCTATCAACACTGAATATGCCCATTTATTTGATGAAGCAATCGCCAACCCGGCAATTGTTCACTTCACAACACACGAGAAACCTTGGAACACTCTAAAAAGTCACCCCTTCTTAAACCAATATCAAAAGGAACTCAAACAATTACATGCGCAACAATCCGATATAATCAACATTGTATCGGCTGTCAATTCCGATTTCATCGAACCGCTGGCAATTCTATACGCCTCAATTCTTAATCACAATGACTCACATCGACACTATGCTTTTTACGTCTTAGAAGACCACCTCACCGCACGAGATAAAGCGGTCTTACAGCATGTTGTGGCTCGATTTGATGCCGACTTGACCTTTGCAGAGGTCAACGAATCTTTACTGGCCAATACTGTTGAAAGTGATCGAATCTTGAAAACGGCGTACTATCGGATTCTAATTCCCGACGTGTTCCCTCACCTCGATCGTGCACTCTACATCGATTGCGATGCGCTATGCCTCACAGATTTAGCCCGGCTATGGGATATCGACTTAGGCCAATCCTTCCTCGCTGCGGTAGAAGATGCTGGGTTCCACGAACGCTTAGAAAAAATGGCTATCGATTACCAAAGTCCGCGTTACTTTAATTCCGGTGTGATGTTACTCAATCTCAAAAAATGGCGTCAACACAATATTGTCAGCCGTGTACTCGACTTCATCAATCAGCACCCTGAGAAATTACGCTTCCACGATCAAGATGCTTTAAATGCAATTTTGCATGATCGGTGGATTCACCTTCACCCTATGTGGAATGCCCAAACAAACATTTTGATGAACACCATTACACCACCAACTGAACACCTCAAAAAACAATTCTTAGAAACCCAAAGAGAACCTGCGCTTGTTCACTTCTGTGGTCACGAAAAGCCATGGCATGCCTCATCTTCCCATCCATTCACACCACAATATCGTTACTACCGGCAACGGTTCTTAAAACAAAAAAAGCGGCTCGTTCCCTTCGCCAATCGCCGTTCCCTTTCTCAACAAGGATAACTACAAAAAAAGCGGGTGCTTAGACAAATTTATTTTTGTCTAAGCACCCGCTTTTTTAATTGCTAAAAATTATCTTTTTATTGACCGACTAAGCCATCATGAATCTTATCTAGGTTCCACTTCATCATCGTATAGTAAGTGTCACCTTGCTTCCCTCTTTGCGCGAGTGAGTCTGTAAAAATTTTCGCATAAATTGGTAACCCAGTTTCCTGAGCAACTTTTTCCATTGATTTCGGCGAAACAGAACTCTCAACAAACAGATGCTTAACATCTGAATCTGCAATTTTTGCAAGAACCGTCTTCATCTGTTCAGGTGTGCCTTGCGACTCAGTATTAATTTCCCAAATGTAAACCGGTGTGACCTGATAGGCCTTACCAAAATACTTAAAGGCGCCTTCTGAAGTCACCAAGACCCGCTGATTAGCTGGAATATCGGCGAATTTAGTTTGCGCATCAGTATGCAATTTGCGCAAACGTGCAGTGTAGCGATCCGCATTTTTGCGGTAATCATCAGCGTGCGCTGGATCTTTGGTCTGCAGCGCTTTCGTAATGTTTTCAACGTATTGAATACCGTTCGCCAAATCCAACCATGCGTGTGGATCGGGTTCTGTTTGGTTGGTTGTCAAATGTTGCACCTGAATCCCCTTGCTAGCAGCGAAAACATCCTTTTCGAATTGCTTATGCGCGATCTTAACAAGTTTTATAAACCAACCGTTGCCACCCGTTTCGAGATTTAACCCGTTGTGAAAAATCACATCTGCATCAGTCGCTTTTGAAATATCCGTCGGTTGCGGTTCATATTCATGCGGGTCAGTTCCCCGTTTCACAATACTGTAAAGTTCAATGTGGTCTTGACCAACATTATGGACCATATCTTCAAGAATCGAATTCGTGGTCACTACACGTAATTTAGTCTGCTGGTTCGTTTGTTGTTGTTTAGATTGGGCGCGGTGCTGGATGAAGCCATACACACCACCCACTAAACCAAAAACTGCGATTAACGTCACAATCATTTTTTTCATGCTGGTCGTCCTCCTTTGCGCCACTTAAGGAAACCTTGCTTAGGTGCGCAGATGAATGAAATGGCAAAGAGCACGGCTGCCATCAAAACAATCGCCGGACCAGATGACCAGTTCAATGTGTAACTGAAGTATAATCCACTGATTGCTGACACAGCACCAATCCCAGCCGATAAGAAGAGCATCGTCACTAAGCGATCCGTCCATAAAAAGGCGGTGGCTGCTGGGGTAATCAACATCGCAACGACCAAAATAATCCCGACCGTTTGTAGAGCTGAAACCGTGACTAAGGTTAGCACCAACATTAAACCGTAATGTAGCACCTGCGTTTTTAACCCATATGTTTTCGCATAGGTTTCATCAAACGAGGTAATCAATAATTCTTTGTAGAAGAATGAGACGAATAAGATCACTAAGCCTAAGACAATCGCCGTACTCATAATGTCGCTATCACTGACGGCGAGAATGTTCCCGAATAAAATATGATGTAAGTTGGTTGCACTTTCGGCCATCGAAATCAGGATAAACCCAAGCGCATAAAAGGCACTAAAGACGACCCCAATCGAAGTATCCGTCTTAATTTTACTATGTGTTGCGACAAAGCCGATTAAGACCGCCGCTAAAATACCAAATACCGATGCGCCAACCAGCACATTAATTCCCAACATGTACGCCACTGCGACACCCGGTAACACCGCATGTGAAATCGCGTCACCCATCAACGACATCCCGCGCAAAATGATGAAACTCCCGACAATGCCAGACATGATGCCGACCATTACGGCGGTCAGCAACGCACTCTGCAAGAATTCATAACGACCCAACGCACTAATAAAAGCTGGAATACTCGTCATTTTGCCACCTCCTGTGCATCAAACAAGACAGCGGATAAGTCCGCACTAAAAGCACGCTCAATGTTTTGCGCATTATAAACTTTTTCAGTTGGTCCATAATCGACGATGCCGTGGTTCATCACCACTAAATCATCGAAATATTGCGATACTTTATTCAAATCGTGATGAATGACAATGATTGTTTTACCCGCATCACGCCACTGTTTCATGATTGCCATGATCGCGGTCTCACTCTGTAAATCAATCCCAACAAACGGTTCATCTAAAATAATAATATCCGCTTCTTGGACGATGGTGCGTGCAACGAAAACTCGCTGTAATTGTCCACCTGACAACTGGCCAATTTGGCGTTGCGCAAATTCGCTGAGCGATACTTGTTCAAGTGCCGCGCGACTGGCTTGTTTTGCCTTTTTACCCGGATCGCGGAATAAGCCTAACTTGCCATACGTGCCCGTTAGCACCACGTCAAAAACGTTAATTGGAAAATTTAAATCCAAATCTTTACGCTGTTCAACGTATGCGACTTGCTTCTGAACTGCGCGCATTGGTCGATCTTGATATAAAACTGAGCCTTGCCGTGCCTTAACCAACCCTAATATTGCTTTAATCAGAGTTGATTTGCCTGCACCGTTTGGTCCAATGATGCCAGTGATTTTGCCTGCGTCAAACTGAACGGCAACATCAGTAAATACTGGTGTGTCATCGTAAGCAACGGTGAGGTTCTTAACTGATAACATAAAGAGCCTCCATTCTTTTAGGTAAACCTAACTTTTCTCACTACAGCATACATGATTTTAATGGAATTAACAAATAGTTTAGTTTAGGCTAACTTTTCGGGATTTCTGTGGAACAATGGCTTAGGATGTTTCACGTAAAACATAATAAAAGAGTCGCGCTATTTTTAAACAGCACGACTCTTGTTATTAATTAGAAATCTTCGTCAGCATCCTCATTTGAAACAGTGTATTGATAAATCCCCTTTTGACCAGATGCTAATACTTTATCTGTTAATGCATCCAATCCCAAGTTGTCACGGTTGATGAATAATTCAAGTAACATCGGTAAATTAACACCTGATACGAGTCGATACTGTGGCGCATCCCGAATGATATCAACCATCACATTAAAAGGTGTCCCACCTTTAATATCAGTCAATACAAAAATTTCAGATAGTGGTTCAAATGATGCAAAACTTTTATTAATTTGTTGGCGTAAAGCTTCTGTCGTTTCCCCCATTTCATAAGAAATAACTGCCAAATGCACTTGTTGCCCACAAATCATTTCAGCAGCTTGAACTAGACCTCTACCAGCGGCACCATGCGTACAAATCACGACTCCAATCATCTCTGTTCCTCCAGCCATTTTAATATTTCAATTGACGATAGTAACGTCTAATTTCCATTGGATGGCGGTTCAAGTCTTCGATGTGCACATCAATTCGATCATTGACCGCATGCAAGATAAATGGTGATAATGCACCGCGGAATTCTGGTGAAATCCCCGGCATGTCGTAATCTTTCGCATCGATAACCGTATAATTAGCACAGATTTGTGGGATGAAGTTAGCAACGCGTTCGCTCAATTGTCGTTGACTATCTTCTGTCACGTAAATTGTGACTGGTGTATCGCGTTCAACAATTTCGAACATCCCGTGGAAGAATTCTTGCGCTTCAATTGATTTTGTTCTGAGCCAATGTTGTTCTTCCCAATAGCACATTGCATATGAATACGTAGCACCCCATTGGTTACCAGCCCCAACAAAATAATGCATTTCATCTTCGTGATGTTGCAGTGCAAATTCTGTAGCAAATTCGTCCGCATTTTTATAAACAGCCACAACATCTTTTGCAAAGTTATCATCCATTTGTTTGTAGAATTCGTCGTATTGATCGAATTCCCCTACTAAATACATAAAGCGATCACCTACCATGAAGAACTTAAGTTGTTCATTCAATGGGTATGAAATTAAATAATCACACATCGTTGCTAAATCGGCATCTGCACGATCAACAAACCCAATTACACGTGCACCAATTTCATTACATTTCTTGACAGCTTCGACCATTTCTTGCGTATTTCCAGTAACTGAAGAAATAATCACAACCGTGTCTTTTGTCACTCGGAGATTGCCAGTTGTTAAGAACGAAGCTGCGTTTTCGTAGAATGTTTCAATTTTTGTTCTTTCTTTCATGTGAACGACCGCTTGCATGGATGATGCATAAGTGCCACCGATCCCAATCCAACAAATATTACTATAACCCTCATCATTAATTTGATCGACAATTTTATTAATGTCTGATCTGAGTGCAATTCCGCCTTCTAAGTTTGCCAATAATTCTTTTCCGTTAAATTTCAACATCTCAATTTCCTTCTTTCAATTTTTTATATTTTTGAATTTGTAATTGGATCAAAATCTGGAAAAGCTGCTACTTTTAGATTAATTTGCTTGCGCGCTGATGCGGTATAAGCCAATAAGTGAATTGGAATAGTCATAAAGAGTGGGGCTAACAACTCATCAGTTGGTAACGCTAAGCCGAGGTCGTCTTGACGATCAACTTGGCCATTCGTAATTCGGACAACCTTCGCCACTTTGCCGGTTAAAAATTTTTGTAACTTAGCGACTCGCTCTTGTAACTTCCCGTTTGGTTCAATGAAAATCACATGATCACTTGCGTGGAGTCCAATATAAGGGCCGTGCATATACTCTTCAACTTCCTTACCGAGTGCGGTAATACGCACTGTTTCTGTAATCTTAGTTTCACCTTCACGGGCCACACCGTATGTGCCACCATAACCAACGGCTCCTATGTCAAGAATCCGGACATAAAAGTACGAACAAATCGATATTGATTCTTATCAAGAAATTGATCATTTAAATCAATTTTTAGCTGAAAAGAAGGCTCATTACACAACATTACCAGCGAATTCAACGGGCACTCTATTAAGCGAAATGTTCTTCTTTTTGCTCGACTACAATCCCCAAATCAAACCCTTAAAAATTAATATCCAATACACTAAAAATTTCTATGCAGCGATGATGATTACCAAAAATCTACAAAATGTGTTCAGGTCTTCAATTGTGTTCACTGATTAGATCGAAGACGCAGACCTCATCATCTCTGATCACTACGAACATGACGAGTCTTTAAACGGACAATTCTTCTTATTCAGAAATAATTTCGAACCAGACGATTGGTCCTTATTACTGAAGAACGTATTAGCGTATATTCATACGAATTCTTTTCATAAACGACTGAATTAAAAACCACCGTACTGCTAAACAGTACGGTGGTTTTTGCGTTATTGATTTTCAAGTTGTTCTTGCAACCATTCCAGATTAACTTCATGATGCCGTTTAGAATTAGTCATCATCTTGATAAACATCGGTTGCAAGTCAGCCGGATTGGCAAGTGCCGCGTCAATCGCACGGATTTTAGCCTGTGTCTGTTCAATTTGGCTTTTTAACAGCTTATCCATCTGTTCTGGTGCCACTTGATCCGTGAATAATAGTGGTGTGTAGAATGGAAACGTAATCGGCTTATTCTGGCGACCATAATGGGCAAATTGTTGCTCAAAAGCCGTTATGCCAGCGGCCGTTAATTGATAGCGATTCTTTTCCCGCTTATCGGGCACGTCGTCCGCGACTTTTTCGATCAGTGCCTTTTCTGCCAGCTGCTGCAAGTTATAGTAAAACGAGCCCTTCGTGAAGTTCACGAAAAAAGCGTAGTATTGGCTTTCCATGTCAGCCAATAATTCGTAACCATACGCGCCCGGCTTTTTCTTTAGTAATCCCAATATTAAAAATTGAATCATTTGCCAGTCTCCTTGCCCGTTAGCTGTGCAATAAAGTCGGCATAACTCATTTGGCCAAATGCAAAATCACGACTCAATCGGTACATCTTTTCCTGCTGTGATTCTGGGCGTTGATAGAGTTGGTCTAGTTGAACCGCTTCATCTGCAAGGACGTCAGGAACATCTTGATGCTGTTCGAAAGCTTGGAAATAACGAATACCAAAACGCCGTTGCGAGGCCGCGTCAATGTGAATCCCATCTGGGTTAGCCGTTAATTCGGCAGCGTTGACCAAATAACTGTGTGGATCTTGCGCGACAACTTGCGCCATTTCGCGATTAATTTCGTTAAATTCCGTGGCGCTCGCGCCGAACCCTACTTTGCCTAAAAAGGCTGGCAATTGACCCGCAATGATTGGTAAATCAGGTTGGTCCAATGCTGCACGTAAATGATTGAAGACCGCCGTCAACTTGGCCGCATACGTTTGATAGCCACCATTTAAACTGTCACTTTCACCTTGATGCCATAACACACCGATTAACTCACTAGATTCCTGTGCAAATTTCGCCTCAGTAATCGCGTGACGCATCAAAAGTTCGTCGCTCGCCCACTCATCGATGGTGCTCCCACCTTCCGCGCAGGGGATTAACCCCAATTCTTCATCAGGATGAGCTTGCACCCACGCCGCAGCAAATGACGCAGCCGGCCCAACACCCGCAACCTCCCGATCAAAATGAATCGGTTCGGCCATCATTTGCCAGCGCCCATTGCGCAGCATCTTCACGCGCTCGTGCCGCAATCCCGGCACATCTTGAATAAATCCCCGCCCAGCCATATTCGACTGACCGACTAATAAAATTGACTTCATCATAAAATTCCTCCTGAAATTGATTTTTATAGTATAGTCTAATTAGACTATGAATGCAAAAAGAAAGTTAATTCAAAATTTGAATTAACTTTCTTAATTTACCGCCAATACTCTGCAGCAAATTCAGCTTGATTACGTTGAATTTCCAGTACTTCTTTTTCACTTATTAATCTAGATTCAGCCATCAAACGCGTATAGTTAAACTTAGAAGCACGTAATATAGGTAATATATTATCTACATTTTTCATCTTAGAGAATTCCGTCTTCGTTACTAAAATCTTATTGCCAATAAGATCAGCGTTATCAATGTTTTTATTCAGGATAATTACTTTTACTTTATCTAAATCAATCTTATCTGCTTCTTCTCTATAAAAGATATCTCTTAGAATATGTTTACTTGCCTTTTCTGTCTTAATCCTCGTATACTGAAAATCATCTTTAAATTGCTCATCTGTTAAATAATTATTTGTAATTTGCTCATTAACAGATTCAATTGACGTTATCTCATGCGTATTAACTTTAATGGCAATATTGGAAAATAACTTTTCATATTTATTAGCTACTAAACCACCTACTGTAAAGTTTCTAACAATAAATGAATAAATCTTATGCAATGTTGTTAGAATATCTGCTTCACTGAAATCATTTTTAACCAGTGCTAAAACTAATGGATGGAACGTCTTCCCTCCTAGATCTAACAATGTTATTAAGAGAGAGTTAATTTCAACATCTTCAAAGAAAATTGCGTTTTTAGGATTTGTAATAGCTTCATACACTGGCGCTAACTGATTTAAATCTTCAACTAGTTTCAAGGCGGCGCTTGAGGTTTCTATCTCATTATAAATAACCCTGTATAACGATTTTTCCGTTACGAATTGCTTGCTGGCATTCCAATAGGCACGAATAAATTTTGTCATTTTAGTCGAATCATTACCTAAATCATCTGCCATGATATCCCAGCTATTTTTAACCAAATTGATATCATTCTTAGCAGTTCGTAAAATATGATTCTTCAATAAATCACTAGCGTTTAAATCACGGCCACGTGCATTTAACGTTTCGAAAATCACAAATGCCGCAGCTTCATCTGGTGTAATCAACGTGATCACAAAGAAATTTTCCGTGAATGCCTTATATAGATTATAAACATAATCCCGTCTTTCATTTGATAGTTTGATCTTTTTTAATTCATCATCCAATTTACGACTAAGGTGCATATAAGCATCATAAACATTCTTAGTCGCACCCTTTTTAGGCTTATTCCTGGTATTAAATGCATTTCTAATCAGTATATTTTCGGTAAAATATTCATCCAAATCATCACTCTGAGTTAAATGAAATGGCCGTCTAGTACCAATTAGATCATCCTGAATAAGATTTGCAAAAAAGCCTGCCCCACTATCGTTAGATTCTTCAGAAATACTAATTAATTTATTCCGTAATATAGCTACAAATATAGTGCTAGTTGTCACACGCTGTTGGCCATCAATAATAAACAGCTTGTCTTCCGAATTATTCATTACAATTTGTCCGAAGAAATGATAAACCTGCTTATCCTCGATAACCTCTAATAAATCATTCCAAAATTCATCTAGCTGTTGCGTTTCCCATGAATACCCTCGTTGATACACTGGAATAACCATATTTTTATTTTCCTTTAATAAAGATGAAACAGATAGTTCTTGAATCGTTAGCCCGCGTGACATTTAGATACCCCCAATTATAATAGTGTCCATAGTATTTATACAAATATTAGTGTTATTATAACATTAACTAACAGCACTAAATAGATATGTTTTATATGAACCCTAGCTCCATATCTATTAAACAAAAGTATTTCACACACCTTTTTGCCGTTTCAGATCCCCATAATTAGCAGCGCTTATTCTTATTTATAGAGTTCATCTGTCTTAATATCTGATCCTAATCAGGTTATTAGGACCAGCAACATATTTTAGGAATTCACTATTCGTTTAACTGAGTATTGTACCACTGAGAGGCGCTTTTACGCTTTTCATCCCCAAAAAATCCGTATAAGTAATAACATAATCCTCAAAAACCACAAAAAACAACGGTCCCTATCCAGGACCGTTATTTTTATCCATTAAGTGAGCAGATTTTCATCCATCGCTGGTAAATATCTACCTGCCAATCCGGCAATTACCGTTAGCAAGCCAACGCTAATCAGGCCGGCCAAGTGAATCAACTGACTGGTTGTGTCAGACATTGCGACACTGCCACTGATTTGGGCAATCACGGCCGTCATGTCTTGTTGCCGCATTACGGCTAGGCCCATCAAGCCGGTGATCAAGATAAATTGCATTAGGATACTACCGAGATACGTATTCCGATATTTAATAATTAAGGTTTGGGCCGGCGTCGTGACGCCGGTGTAATAAGCGCGGTGATTTAAAAGAATGCTGTTGGCACTGCCAAAGAAACTAATCAATAAGATGCCTAATAAAATTAGATGTGGCGTAATCATCAACCACGCACCAACAACAAATCCTAGTAATTGGACTTTTAAGTCTGATAACTTCGAAAAGCGCCCTTGCACGCTCTTTCGAATAACTTGGGCTAAAATCATCCCCGCACCGTAAGTCACGTAGGCGCCTATCATCAAACTCTGATTTTGAATTGCGACAAAAATATAGAGCATTAAGAACGTTTCAAACGCCCCGTTAATTAAAGCCGCAACCAAAAGCCAACTTGGCATCTTCGTTTTAGTGCCGCGCGTGATGATCACTCGCAAGACTAGCGCGACTAACCCAATGACAGCAATGGTAATTAACAACCAGGCAAATTGGGCTTCAAAAAGGCGCAGATATCTTAGCGCAAACGCCATCGCGGTTGCCCAGACAAATAGTTCCAAGTTATTAAGTGATTTGGTTTGTGCAACAAACACCGATTCATCAAGTTGCTTCACAAACGGTTCGAAGTGTTGCATACCGATAAAGCCAATCAATACAAATAGCATGATAACAATAAAGACTAACCGATATGAAAAATGACTAGCGATGGTCAACAGACCAACCGTTATTAGGCTAAAAGCCAATAACGTTTTAATTTCAGTGCCCATAAGGTGCCATTTCCAAACCACCCGCTCGTGATAATAAACGCCCTCATAGGTTGGCATGATCACACTGGCACTGGCACCCAGGATAAAGGCCGCCATGTCCGTTAAATACAGCCAAGGCGAAATAGCCAATAGCAATAAGGCGCCAGCAGCTAGCAGCATACTGATACTAGTTATTTTAAATGAATTCTGCACGTGGCCTAGACTATTCACGAATAATAAGCCAGTTTTCAACGCGGTATAGAATAAGATATATGGCATATAAGACGCCACCGACTGCCCACTATGAATCATGGTTAAGCCAATTAAAGGGAGAATTTGAATTAACTTCGCCACCGCAAAGACAATCCCTTGTTTAATTTTTTCACTGGTCACTAATTGTTGCCCATTTGTCATCAATCATCCCTACTTTCATTGATTAGATGGTACCTTATATTGCGTCTGATTTCAAAGAACTACCGTTAAAAGCCTAAATTGATTGCACAAAAAAACACCGTAAGTCGTTGAAACGACTTGCGGTGTTTTGCTTGGGATTTTATTCCCATTCCACTGTTGAAGGTGGCTTGCTCGTAATATCGTACACGATGCGGTTGACGTGATCGACTTCGTTAACGATTCGCACAGAAACCTTTTGCAAGATATCCCATGGAATCCGTGAGAAGTCAGCTGTCATGCCGTCGATTGAGTTAACGGCACGAATCCCAACCGTGTAATCGTATGTCCGGCCATCACCCATGACACCCACACTACGGATGCCTGGTAAAACTGTAAAGTATTGCCATACAGTTTTATCTAAGCCAGCGAGTGCAAATTCTTCACGGAGAATTAAATCACTATCACGGACAATCTTTAATTTGTCTTCAGTGACTTCACCGAGGACCCGAATCCCAAGGCCAGGGCCTGGGAATGGTTGGCGCCATACGAGTTCATATGGCATGCCTAGTTTTTCACCAAGGTCACGGACTTCATCTTTAAATAATGTATTTAAAGGTTCAATTAAGCTAAATTGCATGTCTTCTGGTAAACCACCAACGTTATGATGTGATTTGATGGTTGTCGCAGTACTTGTACCACTTTCGATAATGTCAGTGTATAAAGTCCCTTGCGCTAAGAAATCGATTCCGTTTAACTTAGTTGCTTCTTCGTCGAACACTTGGATAAATTCGTTACCAATAATCTTCCGTTTCTTTTCTGGATCAGAAACGCCAGCGAGTTTACTCATGAAACGGTCTTTAGCGTCCACTTGGATGATGTTCAACCCAAATTTACCGCCAAGACTTTCCATCACTTGTTCAACTTCGCCTTTTCTGAGTAAGCCGTGATCAACAAAGATGCTGACCAATTGGTCGCCAATTGCGCGGTGTAATAACACCCCAACAACAGATGAATCAACGCCACCTGAAAGACCAAGAAGGACTTTCTTGTCACCGACTTGTTCGCGAATCTTAGCGATTTGCATGTCGATGAAGTCGTTCATTGTCCAGTTATCTTGGGCACCACAGACACCAAATGCAAAGTTCTTCAAAATATCGTTCCCGAATTCAGTATTCCGCACTTCGGTATGGAATTGAATCCCATAAATCCGACGTTCACGGTTTTCGATGGCGGTGAAAGGTGTATTATCACTTTCAGCAACCGTTACGAAACCTTCTGGAATCGCTGTGACTTTGTCACCATGACTCATCCACACCGTTTGTTTTTCAGGAAGACCTTTGAATAAGTCACTGTCTTTGTCAGTGACTGTAATTTCAGCCTTACCATATTCACGTTCTGTTGATGCTTCAACATTCCCGCCGTTCTTAAAACTGATCAACTGCATCCCGTAACAAATCCCGAGAATTGGAATCCCTAGTTCAAAAATTTCGGGGTCAACTGAAAAGGCACCATCATCGTAAACACTCATTGGGCCACCAGAGAAAATAATTCCCTTAGGGGCGATCTTCTTGATTTCTGCTGCTGTTGTCGTGTTAGGCAACAATTCAGAGAAAATCCCGAATTCACGGATACGACGTGTAATCAATTGATTATACTGACTACCGTAATCTAATACGATAATCTTATCGAAATCTTGCATGTCCTTTTGGACCAAACAACTCACTCCTCTTTTTAAAAAGCAATTTGGTATGAACAAGTAACACCAAATTGCTAGATTCATAACACTAAGTCAAACTATAATGTATCTATTTTACTGATTAATAATGAAAACGTCAATGGATTGACGGCCTTCCTGTGAAAAAACTCATTCTATTATTAATATTTACGTAGGAATACCTTATCAATCACGTGATGTTTCGTTTTATGCAAAATGACATCGGCACGATTACGCGTTGGTAAGATATATTCGTTTAAATTTTGTAAATTAATGTCACGCCATACCCGCCGCGCCATCTTGAATGCACTCTGTCGGTCACTGATGGCGTATGGATAATAGTAGTTGGTCGGATCATCTTTGGCTAAATCGAGTAATAGATCGAAACGTTCAAGGAACCACTTCTTGATTAAGTCGGCTTGCGCATCGACATAAATTGAAAAGTCGAAGAAGTCACTGACGTAAATCTGCTCAGTTGATGGCAACTGTAGTACGTTAATTCCTTCAACAATTAAAATATCTGGATCGTCAATCACGTCGAACTCGTCGGGCACAATGTCGTAAATCTGATGTGAATATTTCGGTGCTTTGACTGGTCCAACATTATTTTTGACCGCATTCATAAATTGAATTAGATGCGGCATATCATAACTTTCGGGAAAGCCTTTTTTATCAAGAATTCCTTTTTGTTTCAGCGTGGCTGTCGGATATAAGAACCCATCAGTCGTAATCATTTGAACCTTCTTATCCGGGTAGGCCCGGCTGAGAAGGAGTTGCAACAAGCGCGCCGTCGTACTCTTGCCGACCGCGACGCTCCCAGCGATGCCAATGATAAATGGTGTCCTATGTGGCTTAATCTCTAGAAACTCAGATTTTTCGGCCTGGCGCATCTGGTACTGTTCATAGTGCATCTGTATCAGATGCCGTAATGGCAAATAAATATCACTCACATCCGCAAGTGAAATCCGATCATTCAATCCCCGAATCTGTTCCAGCTCCGTGTCCGTGATGCCAGTATACGCGTCACCGCGGCCATGAAAAACCCGCCACTCATCACGCGAGATTTCATAATATTTCATCTCGTTCTTCATCCGACAATCCTCCAATACTAAACGCATCCATTTTAACATTAAAAACAGAGTGCGTCATCTTGCGATGGCTCCTATGTCAAGAATCCGGACATAAAAGTACGAACAAATTTGACTTTCAATTTAAATTACTTAATTTAATTTTCGGAGGCCGAAGTTTTAGTCCCGTTCAGATTTTAAAAACGCTTTAGAGTAGGCAAATTCTATAATTAATCCGAACAGAAATTAAAAAGCCCAAAGCAATCACTTACAATGGTAGTAGCTAATTCCAACCAATATAGGGAGTGATTACTTTGGGTACATCTACTTTATCACGTTTTCAACGTGGCGCACTAGCAC